>DATIMU010000302.1:0-1676 GCA_035475015.1 Acetobacteraceae bacterium | reverse complement strand
CGACGGGTCCTCGGCTGCTGGGTCCTCGATCACCGGAAATACGCTCGTCACATGCTCCTCCGCGTTCACCCGGAACAGCATGACCCCCATCGCGGACCGGCCGGTGATGCGCACCTGGTCGGCCGGCACGCGGATCAGCCGCCCCGCATCCGTCATCAGCATCACGTCGTCGCCCGGACGCACCGGGAAGGTGGCGGCGACGGCCGTGCCATTACGGCCGCCCAGCGTGATGTTGGCAATCCCCTGCCCGCCGCGCCCCGTCACCCGGTAGTCGTACGCCGACGAGCGCTTGCCGAACCCCGCATTGGTGACGGTGAGCAGGAATTCTTCCGCTTCTTCCAGCTCGGCGATCCGCTCGGCGGTGAGCGCGATGTCCGCCGCCGGCTCCTCGCCGTCGAGCGCCGGCTCCGCCTCGTCGTCGCCATTGGTGCGCCGGCGCGCGGCGGCATGCTTGAGGTAGGCGATGCGCTCCTCGCTGCTGGCATCGACGTGACGCAGCACCGACATGCTCATCACCTCGTCACCCGGCGCGAGGCGAATGCCGCGCACACCCGAGCTGTCGCGCCCGGCGAACACGCGCAGCATGTCGTCCGAGATCTGGAACCGGATGCAGCGGCCGCGACGGCTGGCGAGCAGCACGTCGTCGCCGTCGTGGCAGGTCGCGACGCCGATCAGCCGGTCGCCCTCATCGAGCTTCATCGCGATCAGGCCGGAGGCGCGCACGTTGCGGAAATCCGACAGCCGGTTGCGCCGCACATGCCCCGACGCGGTGGCGAACACGAGATGCAGGCTGCTCCACAGACTCTCGTCCTGCGGCAGCGGCAGCACGGTGGTAATGCCGTCGCCGCCAAGCTCGGGCAGCAGATTGACCAGCGCGCGGCCCCTGGCCGTCGGGCTCGCCTCGGGCAGCCGCCACACCTTCTCGCGGAACGCCTTGCCGCCGGCGCTGAAGAACAGCACCCACTGATGCGTGTGCGCGTTGAAGCTGCGCGTCACGATGTCGTCGCCGCGCGTGCCCGCGCCGGTGCGACCGCGCCCGCCGCGATTCTGCGCGCGGAACGTCTCCAGCGGCGTGCGCTTGATGAAGCCGTCGCGGGTGATGGTGACGACCATCTGCCCAGGCTCGATCAGGCTCTCGTCGTCCTGGTCGGCGACCGCGTCGACGATCGAGGTCAGGCGCGGCGAGCCGATCGCCTTGCGCGCCTCGGCAAGTTCCTCCCGCATCACCTCGACGCGGCGGACATGCGAGCCGAGAATGTCCAGCAGTTCGCGGATCTTCGCGCCGACCTCGGTCATCTCCTGCTGGATCTTCTCGCGCTCCAGCCCTGTCAGCCGCGCCAGACGCAATTCGAGGATGCCGCGCGCCTGCTCCTCGGTCAGCCGCACCGTGCCGGCATCGGTGATGATGTTGCCGGGCTCGTCGATCAGCGCGAGCAGCGCGCCAATGTCGGCGGCCGGCCAATCCCGATCCATCAGCGCGGCGCGCGCGGTCGCGGCATCGGGGCTGGCGCGGATCAGGCGGATGACCTCGTCGATATTGGCCACCGCGATGGCGAGACCGACCAGCAGGTGCGCGCGGTCCCGCGCCTTGCCGAGATCGTGGCGGCTGCGGCGAAGGATGACCTCCTCGCGGAAGGCGATGAACGTCTGCAGGGCGTCCTTCAGCCCCATCAGGC
>DATIMU010000301.1:0-8515 GCA_035475015.1 Acetobacteraceae bacterium | reverse complement strand
TTGTGCGGCGGCGTGTTCGTCGATCGGCCGCCGCGCGAGCACGCGGCGAACGCCTGCACCAACATGTATCGCTGCCGCGACGGCCGCTGGTTCATGCTGACCATGCTGAACGAGGAGCGGCAGTTTTCTCCGTTACTCGGCGCGCTGGAGCGGACCGACCTGCTGGACGATCCACGCTTCGCCACGCTGCCGGCGCGGCGGGAGAATTCGCGCGCGCTGACGGCGATCTTCGACGATGCGTTCGCGTCGCGCGATCTGGCGGACTGGCGGATGAGGCTCGACAAAGCGGGCATCACCTTCGGCATTGTCGGCACGCTCGACGACATGCTGCAGGATGCGCAGATGCGCGAGATCGAGGCGCTTGTCCCGTTCGCCGATGATGACCTGCTGACCGTCAGCAGCGCGTTCCAGATTGCCGGCGAGCGAAAGGTCCAACCTCGCCGCAGCCCGGAGGTCGGGCAGCATAGTGACGAGGTGCTACGCGAGGCGGGCTACTCGCCGGACGAGATTGCCCGCCTGCGCGCACTGAAGGTGCTGGCCTAGCTCGCGTCCGCGGTCAGCTAATGGGGTCGAGGACCACGACGGGAATCTCGCGATCGGTTTTCTTCTGGTAGTCGGCGTAGGGCGGCCAGAACTCCAGCCCCTTCTTCCACAACCGAGCGCGCTCCTCGCCCGTCGCGGTCCTGGCTTTCGCTTGCAGCTTCTTGGTCCCGACCTGAACCTCGACCTCGGGATGGGCGAGAAGGTTGCGGTACCAGCCCGGATGCTCGGGCGCGCCGCCCTTCGACGCGACGATGATGTAGCTGTTTCCCGTCTCGCCATAGAACAGCGGGAAGGTGAATTTCTCGCCCGACTTGCGGCCAGTCGTGGTCAGCAGCAGCGACGGAACAGTCATCTCCGAGTAGCCCGGCGGGGTCACTTTGTACATGTGCCCCTCCTTGCCGCCGCTCGAGACGTACTGGTTCGCGTGGTCGATCATCCACTTGGGAAGGTTCGGCGCGAGCTTCGCTTCAGCCATCGTTGAACTCCTTCTGAGTGCAAAAAATGCCTCACCCGCAGGCTAGTGCATAGACCTGCTTGACCTGCTCGGGCAGCGGGAACTCCGTCCAGCTTCCGCCGCCGTCCTGCGTGCCGAATACCTGGCCGTTGCGGGCGACCGTGTAGATCTGCTTCCCATCGCGCGGATGCAGCGCCACCGCCATCAACGTGCTGCGCGGGTCGGTGCCTTCGTCGACGCGCTTCCAGCTCTGCCCCACGTCGTCGCTGCGGTAGAGCGAGCCGAAGCTGCTGTTGGCGGCGACGCTCAGGCACGAGTAGAGCACGCGCGGGTCCTGCGGAGAGACGCGGATGTCGCGGCCGTAGGTGACGGGAGAAAACCGGCCGACCTCCATGTCCTGCCAGCTCTTCCCCTGATCGTTGCTGCGGAAAAGACCCATCCGCACGGCGAGGAACACGGTATCGGGCTCGGCCGCCGTCATCGTCATGGCGTGACCGTCGAGCATACCCTCGGTCTCGGTGTCGCTGACGAGGCGGCTTTTGAGGTGCGGGCGGTCGGCGAGCTTCACGAGATCGGCGCTGCAATCCTGCCAGCTCTCGCCACGATCCTGCGAGCGCATCACGCCGTTGACTTCCAGGGTGGCGTAGAGCTCGTCATCCTTCGTCGGGTGCGGCGCGAAGCGCATCACGCGGCAGGCGAACGGCATTTTCACGCGGTTGGGCAGCGCCGGATCGGCCATGCGCCGCCAGTTGTCGCCGTTGTCGTCGCTGCGATACACCGCGACCGGCGAGCCGCCGGCGAACAGGGTGCGGGGTTGCTTCGGATGCGCCGTGATCGACCAGATCGCCATGTCGCGGTCCGGAAAGCCGAGCCGTTCCCAGCTGTCGCCGCGATTGGTGCTGCGATAGGGACCGTCCGCGGTGCCGGCGTAGACGACGCTCGGTTCGTTGGGATCGATCGTGATCGCCTGCACGTCGACGTCCGGCAGACCGTTGGTGAGGCGCTCCCACCGGTTCTCGCCCGCTGCGCAGCGATACACGCCGCCGATACCGCCGTCCTTGGTGCTCCATGCACCCGCATAGATGTGGGTCGATCCTGAACCGGCCATGCGTCTCTCCTCCCCAGAAGCTTCGCGTCTCGCAACGCTAGCACCTCTCGGCCAAGCTCGATACACAGCCCGGCGAACGCGGTCCGGCGTCGGTCATGGGAGGAATTCGGATGAGACGGATGCTGGCGATCCTGGCTCCGATGCTGATGGTCGCGCACTGGGCCTCGGCGCAGCCGCCGCCACCCATGCCGTACCCGGGCGTACCGGCGCCGAGAGTCGAGCCCGTGCCGCCGCCGCCCGGATCGCGCTATGTCTGGGAGCCGGGCCACTGGCACTGGAACGGGGCGGCGTATGCCTGGATTCCCGGCCGTTACGTGGTTCGTCACCCGCATTACGCGCACTACGTTCCGGGCCACTGGCGTTGGGCGCCGCGCCGGGGCGCCTGGGTGTGGCAGCCCGCACACTGGCAGTGACGATGGCTCAGCGCAGCTCCACCAGCACGGGGACGTGGTCGGAGGGCTGATCCTCGCCGCGCTCGTGCCGGTCGGGCTCGGCGAGGATCAGCCGTTCGGCGAGCGTGGGCGAGAGCAGCATATGGTCGATCCTGAGCCCGGCGTTCCGCCGCCATGCGCCCGCCTGATAATCCCAGAACGTGTAGACCCGCCCGGTCGGCTGCAGCGCCCGGATCGCGTCGGTCAGGCCCGACCAGATCAGGCGGCGAAAGCGCGCCCGGCTTTCCGGGCTAACCAGCGCGTCGCTGGCGGGCAGGGTGCCCGGGGCGAAATCCTCGTCGGTCGGGCAGACGTTGAAATCCCCCGCGATCACCGCCGGAGTGTCGGCCTCGAGCAGCGCGGCGGCGCGCTCGGCCAGGCAGTCCATCCAGGCGAGCTTGTAGGCAAACCCCGCCTCACCGCCGGAATTGCCGTTCGGCAGATAGATGTTGACGATGGTCGCACCGCCGGCCTCGATCTCGATGTAGCGAGCCTGCGCGTCATCTTCCGGCAACCCGGGAAGGGCGTGATGGTGCACCTGGAACGGCACACGCGAGAGCACGGCGACGCCGTTATAGGCTTTCTGCCCGACCGCCACGGTCTCGTAGCCCAGCGCGCGGAACGTCTCCGCGGGGAAATTGGCCGCCTCGCACTTGATTTCCTGCAGCAGAAGCAGGTCTGGCCGGACACGCTCCAGCCACGCGCGAACGTGCCGCTCGCGCTGGCGGATCGAGTTGACGTTCCAGGTGGCGAGCCGCACGGCGATGGTCAGTCTATGGAAAAGCTGGTCCCGCAGCCGCAGGCGGATTTGGCATTGGGGTTGCGGATGGCAAAATAGCTGCCCATCAACTCGTCGGCAAAGTCGAGCTCGCCGCCGGCCAGCAGGTCGAGGCTGGCTGGGTCGACCAGCACGGTCGCCTCGCCGTGCTGGATCACCAGATCGTCTGGCTGGCGCTCCTGGTCCAGTTCGAAGCGATACTGAAACCCGCTGCATCCGCCGGCGAGCACCTGCACGCGCAAGGCGGCCGGACGCCCCTCGGCGGCGACGATCTCACCGATCCGGGCCGCGGCGCGGTCGGTGATCCCGAAATCTGAGCCTGTCATGCCATCCATCGCCGTAACATAGCGTGGCAGGGCAGGGATTTGAAGGTGCTCCCGGGGGGCTCCCCGACGCGGTCGCCCGCGCCGGGGAGCTTACCTCAGCGCTTCACGCGGACCATGACCGTTACGGTCAAAATCACCACGGTCCACGGCAGGATCAATCCGTGCTTGGCCACGGTTGTTCCTCCGAGAGACGGCCGACCAACCCCGGCCGCATGGGCGGCGCCGGTCTGCATACCGGCGCCGCCGCCGTTTAAGCGGCCAAAGTGTTAACCTCTCATTAAGGGTCACAGTCGGGATCGCCCGCATTGAAGCGGTGCCCCGCCCGGTGTAAGCCGCCCGCCCATGACCCGCGCCCGCTATGCCGTGCAAGAGGAGACCTCCCGGGGCCGGCTTTACCCGGAGCCGGAAAGCGCCACGCGCTCGCCCTGGCAACGCGATCGCGACCGCATCATCCATAGCTCGGCCTTTCGCAAGCTGCAGTACAAGACCCAGGTGTTCGTCAACCACGAGGGCGACTTCTTCCGCACCCGGCTGACCCACAGCATCGAGGTGGCGCAGATCGCCCGCTCGATCGCCCGCGCGCTGCATCTCGACGAGGATCTGACCGAGGCGCTGGCGCTGGCGCACGATCTCGGCCATCCGCCCTTCGGCCATGCCGGGGAGGAGGCGCTGAACGCGGCGATGAAGCCGTTCGGCGGGTTCGACCACAACGCGCAGAGCTTGCGCGTCGTCACCTTGCTGGAGAGCCGCTACGCCGCGTTCGACGGCCTCAATCTGACATGGGAGGCGCTGGAGGGGCTGGCCAAGCATAACGGCCCGCTACATCGTCCGCCGGGCTACATCGCGGAATACGACCACAAGCACAAGCTAGACCTCGGCACGCACGCGAGCGCCGAGGCGCAGGTCGCGGCGCTGGCGGACGACATCGCCTATCACAGCCACGACCTCGACGATGGGCTTCGCGCGGGGCTGTTCAGCCCGCAGGATTTGTCGCATTTGCCGGTGGTCGGCGACGCACTGGCGGCGGCGCGGATCGCCAGCCTCGACGTGCCGCCGCCGCGATTGCGCCACGAAACAATCCGTCGGGTGATCGACGCGATGGTGAACGACCTGCTTGCCGAGACCCGGCGTCGCCTGACCAAGCTCGATCCCGCCGACGCCGCCGCGATCCGCCGGTCCCGTCAACCGGTGATCGTCTTCGCTCCGGCGATGGCCGAAGCCAATCGCGTGATTAAGGATTTTCTGATGGCACGCATGTATCGCCACTGGCGGGTCAATCGCATGACACGCAAGGCGCGGCTGCTTACGGAAGATTTGTTCCGCGTGCTGCACGCCGATCCCGGCCTGCTGCCGGATGACTGGCGGGCGCGCGCCGGCGAGGCTGGTACGCCGCGTGCCGCCGGCACGGTGTGCGACTACATCGCCGGCATGACGGACCGGTACGCGATGGACGAGCATCGTCGCCTGACCGACCTGACGATAGCCGGCTGAGGAAAGAGCGATGAGCGACGATCTGTTCGCGCGAATGCGCGGTCATGTGCTGGAGGCGCTGCGCGGGGCGATCCCCGATCTGCCGGACGACGTCGCGCAAAAGGCGGAGGTGACACCCGCGCGCGAGCTAGCGCATGGCGACATGGCGACGAACGCCGCACTGGTCGCGGCCAAGGCCGCACGCCAGCCGCCGGCCAAGCTCGCACAGTTGATCGTCGCGTATCTGCGTGCTCTCCCGGATGTCGCCGAGGCAGAGGCGGCGGGGCCGGGCTTCGTCAACATCCGCCTACGTCCGGCAGCTTTGTACGGGGTTCTGCCGGTGATCCTGCGCGCCGGCGAGGCGTATGGCGACAGCCGCGCCAGGAACGGTCTCAAGGTCAACGTCGAATACGTCTCGGCCAATCCGACGGGACCAATGCACATCGGTCATTGTCGCGGTGCGGTGGTGGGCGATGCGCTCGCCAATCTGTTGGGCAAGGCCGGATACGACGTGACCAAGGAGTACTACATCAACGACGCCGGGGCGCAGGTGACGGCGCTCGCATGGGCGACATACTGGCGATACCTGCAAGCTATCGGCACGCCGCTCGATGAGAAGACGTTCGCCGACGAAGTACCGGGCGGGCTGCAATATGGCGGCGAGTATCTCGTGCCGATCGGAGAACGTCTGGCAACGGAATATGGCACGACGCTCGCGTCGCCTGATCTCGGCATCGCGGCGCCCGAGGCGTGGATCGACACGGTGCGCGACTTCACCATCGCCGCGATGATGCAATCGGTGCGCGACGATCTGCACCTGCTCGGCGTGACGCAGGATGTGTTCGTCTCCGAGCGCGCGTTGGTGCGTGAGGGTGCGGTCGATACCGCGATCGCGCGGCTCGCTGGTGACGGACTCGTCTATCAGGGCGTGCTGGAGCCGCCGAAGGGCAAGACGCCGGACGACTGGGAGCCGCGCGAGCAATTGCTGTTCCGCTCCACGCAGTTCGGCGATGACGTGGATCGGCCGCTTCGCAAGAGCGACGGCTCGAATACTTACTTTGCCAACGACATCGCCTACCACGCCGACAAGGTGCGGCGCGGCTTCCCGCTGCTGATCGACGTATGGGGTGCCGATCACGGCGGCTACGTGTCGCGCATGAAGGCGGCCGTGCAAGCGATTTCCGGCGGGACAGCGACGCTGGAAGTGGTGCTGTGCCAAATTGTGCATGTGCTGCGCGGCGGGCAGCCGGTGCGGATGTCGAAGCGCGCCGGCACCTTTGTCACGCTGCGCGATCTGATCGACGAGGTCGGCCCGGACACGGTGCGGTTCACCATGCTGACGCGCAAGGCCGACGCGCAGATGGAGTTCGACCTCGAAGCCGCGGTGGCCCAGACACGGGACAACCCGGTGTTTTACGTCCAGTACGCCCACGCCCGCTGCCGCTCGGTGCTGCGGGCCGCGAGCGAGATGTTCGGGGCGGAGGCGGTGAGCGATCAGGCGCTGGCGAATGTAGCGATGGACAGTCTGCAGGCGGAGCCTGAGATGGCCGTGATCCGTCGCCTGGTGGCCTGGCCGCGCGGCGTCGAGGCTGCGGCCCTGGCCCGTGAACCGCACAGGATTGCGTTTTTCCTCTATGACTTGGCGGCCGACTTTCATATGCTGTGGAACCGGGGCAAAGACGATTCGACGCTTCGCTTCCTCCAGGCGGACCGGCCGGCCGAGACACGGGCGCGGCTCGCTCTGGTGGCGGCGGTGGCCGTGGTCATCCGCTCCGGCTTGGCCGTGATGGGGGTCGAGCCCGTCGAGGAAATGCGCTGAGCGGCCCCGCTGCCGCGAGGCAGAGCGAGGGTCCGTGTCTGACAATCTGGAAACGCCTGGTCCGACCTATCGCATCGCCCGCAGAAGCGGGATGGATCAGGGCACGAAACGTTTGGCCATCATCGCCGGCGGGCTCGGTGGTGCGTTGCTGCTCATCGTCGGAGTGTGGACCGCGTCGGGGCACCACGGCGGCGCAGTCCCGGTGATCGAGGCGGACGCTCGGCCGATGCGGGTCAAGCCGGAAAATCCCGGCGGGCTGCAGGTCGCCGGCGCCAATGACGAGATCCTGTCGGGCGACGCCGGGCCGCAGGCGGACAAGCTGCTGCCCCCGCCCGAGGTTCCGGCCCCGCAGGCGCTGAAGGATCAGAAGCCCGTCCCGCAGACAACCAAGGAGCAGAAGCCAGCCGTCGCGTCGGCCGCATTGCCGCCGGTGCAGCCCGTCTCACTCTCGCCCGAGCGGCCAGTCCCGGCGCCGACCGCCGCGGTGGTGCCTGACCGCAAGCCGACCGCCGCCGCGCCGGAGCATAAGCAGGCGGCCGCGACGCCGGCGGGCAAGTCCACGCAAGTGCAGCTCGCCGCGTTCACCAACGAGCAGGCGGCCCTGACCGAGTGGCAGCGCCTGTCGAAGCGGATGCCGGACATTCTCAACGGCCGCCAGCCGGCGGTGCTGAAGGCGGAACGGGACGGTCACGCGATCTGGCGGCTGCGCACGGGCGGGTTCACCGACACGGCCCAGGCCACGGCTTTCTGCGAGCGCGTGCGCGCCAAGGGGGCCGGCTGCTCGATCGCCAGCTTCTGATCTGATGCGGGCGGCGATCGTCGGCATCGCCGGCCCGCAACTGGCCCAGGCCGAGGCCGCGCTGTTTCGCGCGCATCCGCCCGCCGGGGTCATCCTGTTCTCGCGCAACATCGAAGAC
The DNA here is from genome assembly GCA_035475015.1 of Acetobacteraceae bacterium. Lineage (GTDB taxonomy): Bacteria > Pseudomonadota > Alphaproteobacteria > Acetobacterales > Acetobacteraceae > JAFKFI01. The sequence goes on along the minus strand of DATIMU010000301.1, from coordinate 669 downwards.
CCGTCTCAGCTCCGGCTCCTGGTCGCCACGCTGCGCGACGCGCTCCCGGCGCGCGCGGCGCTGCTGGTGGATCAAGAGGGCGGCCGCGTCGCCCGGCTCAGACCGCCGCACTGGCGGGCGCATCCACCGGCCGGCGACATCGGCCAGGTGTTCGCGACAGACGCCAGGGCCGGGCTGCGTGTCGCCTGGATCACCGGCGCGCTCATCGGGATGGATTGCGCGAGCGTCGGTTTCGACGTGGCCTGCGCACCGGTGCTCGACCTGCGGCGGCCCGGCGCGCACGAGATAGTGGGGGATCGGTCATTCGGGCCCGCACCCTTGGCGGTCGCCCGTCTCGGCCGCGCCTTCGCCGCCGGATTGCTGGCGGCCGGGGTCCAGCCGGTCGGCAAGCACGCGCCGGGGCATGGCCGCGCCCAGGTGGATAGCCACCTGGCGCTGCCGGTGGTCGAAGCGAATGACCTCGCCCCTGATCTGCTGCCGTTTGCCTTGAATGCCGACCTCCCTTGGGTCATGACGGCGCACATCCTTTATAAGGGATGGGACGCCGCGCGCCCGGCGACGCTTTCTCCCACCGTGATCGGGGAGGTCATCCGGCGCCGGATCGGTTTCGAGGGAGTGCTGGTGACTGACGATCTGGCGATGCGCGCCCTATCCGGCGCGCCGGACGAA
>DATIMU010000300.1:0-17017 GCA_035475015.1 Acetobacteraceae bacterium | reverse complement strand
GCCCGATCCAGCGCTATCTCGGCCCGCTCGTGCCGAAGGAGACGCTGATTTGGCAGGACCCGATTCCGTCTGTCGATCATCCGCTGATCGGCGAGCAGGACATCGCGGCCCTGAAGGCCAAGATCCTGGCCTCCGGCCTGTCGGTCTCGCAGCTGGTCTCGACGGCCTGGGCATCCGCATCGACGTTCCGCGGTTCCGACAAGCGCGGCGGTGCCAACGGCGCACGCATCCGCCTCGCGCCGCAAAAGGACTGGGAGGTCAACCAGCCCGCGCAGCTCGCGACCGTGCTGCAGAAGCTCGAAGCGATCCAGCGGGACTTCAACGCCTCGGCCGCTGGCGGCAAGAAGGTCTCGCTCGCCGATCTCATCGTTCTCGGCGGCGCCGCCGCGATCGAGAAGGCGGCGAAGGCAGGCGGGCTCGACGTGAAGGTTCCTTTCACGCCCGGGCGTATGGACGCGACGCCCGAGCAGACCGACGCGGAATCCTTTGCGGCCCTTGAGCCGGTCACTGACGGCTTCCGCAACTATCACCGCGGCAAGCAGCTCATGATGCACGAGGAGGCGTTGGTCGATCGGGCGCAGTTGCTGGAACTGACGGCGCCCGAGATGACGGCGCTGGTCGGCGGCTTGCGCGTGCTCGGCACCAATGCCGGGAATGCCAAGCACGGCGTATTCACCAAGCAACCCGAGACGCTGACGAACGACTTCTTCGTCAACCTGCTGGACATGCGTACGCAATGGCAACGGATGGACGGCGCGGACGAAGTGTACCAAGGCCGCGATCGGAAGACCAACGAACCGAAATGGACCGGCACCCGTGTCGATCTGATGTTCGGCTCGAACTCTGAACTCCGCGCGTTCGCCGAGGTCTATGCGTGCGCCGACTCGAAGGAGAAGTTCGCCAAGGATTTCGTGGCGGCCTGGAACAAGGTGATGAATTCCGATCGGTTCGATCTCGCCTGATCGCGACGAAGGTCCCCGGCGGCTGTGCCGGGGACCTTCCACCGCTCACCGCAATAGGTGGTCAACGGCTTCGAGCACCTGAATTGCAAGAAATATGGGCGTGCTGCCGCACCCGACATGGGGAGCGCTCGCCGGTAGGGAGAATCAAGAATGTCCTTGCGGGAAGCCGCCGCGATCACCGGCGTGGGCGAGACCGCCTATACGCGCGGCTCGGGCAAGAGCGTGCTGGCGATGCAGCTCGAAGCGGCTTTGAAGGCGATCCAGGATGCCGGGCTCTCTCCCAAGGACATCGACGGCATCGTGCCGTACGGCGCGGGCGTGGTCGCCGAGGATTTCATCACCAATTTCGGCATCCCCGATCTGCGGTTTTCCGCCGTGACGCCGATGGGCGGCGCGAGCTGCGTCGCGGCGATCCAGTGCGCGGCGGCGGCGATCGCGGCGGGGGTTTGCAACCACGTCCTGCTGGTGATCGGCCGCAATGGTTTCTCCGGCAACCGCATCGGCGCGCGCGTGGCGCAGATGCCGCAGTTCCGCACCATCGCCGAGTTCGAGATGCCGCTCGGCGCCATTGCACCCGCGCAGCTCTACGCGCCGATGGCGCGCCGCCACATGGAGCTCTACGGCACCAAAAGTGAGCAATGGGCGGAGATCGCGGTCAGCACGCGGCACAACGCGATCCTCAACGGCAACGCGACGATGACCAAGCCGATCACCGTCGAGGACCATCAGGGCTCGCGCATGATCTCCGACCCGCTGCGCCTGCTCGATTGCAGCCTGGAGAGCGACGGCGCCGCCGCCGTGGTGGTGAGCGCGTCCGACCGGGCGAAGGATCTGGCGAAGCGGCCGGTGCTCGTGATGGGCGTCGCGGAGGGACACCCGGATTCGCCCAGCGCGATCACCCAGCGCCCGGACCTGACACGGCTCGGGCTCGCCAAGGCGGCGCCCAAGGCGTTCGCGATGGCGGGGGTGACGCATGACGACATCGACGTCGCGGAAATCTACGACTGCTTCACCTACATCGTGATGTGCCAGATCGAGGATCTCGGCTTCGTCAAGAAGGGCGAGGGCGGCCCGTTCGTCGGTGACGGCAACATCAAGCTCGGCGGTCGACTGCCGATCAACACGCATGGCGGGCTGTTGTCGCAGTCGCACATGGCGGGGATGAACCATATCTGCGAGCTCGCGCGCCAGCTGCGCGGCGAGGCGGGACGGGCGCAGGTCGCGGACGCCGAGGTTGGCCTCGTCACCGGCTACGGCGACATGGGCGACGGTTCGGTCGCCATCATGCGGAGGGGCTGAGATGCCGGATCAAGTCGCGGCAAAGCCGGTGCCGGAGCCGACGCCGGACACACAGCCCTACTGGGACGGGCTGCGGGCGGGCAAGCTGCTCATCCAGTCCTGCGCGAGCTGCGGCAAGCTGCGCTTCTATCCGCGGCCGATGTGCGACGCCTGCTACTCGATGGAGAGCACCTGGGTCGAGGCGTCGGGGCGCGGCACCGTGCATAGCTGGACCGTCACGCACCACCCATTCCACGCCGGCTTCAAGGGCGAGCTGCCCTACATCCTGGCAACGGTCGATCTGGCCGAGGGGGTGCGGATGAACGCCCAGATGCGCGGGATCGACCAGGACGGGCTGCGGATCGGCCTGCCGGTAAAGATCGGCTTCGAGGCGGCGGGGGAGGGGCTGATCCTGCCGGTGATCGGCCCGGGCTGACCGGGACGCGCGCTTCCATTCGCAGGCGAAAGCAACCGTCGCCGCTCCAAACGTGTTTCATCCTATCGGCTCAGCCACGGGTGGAGACACAATGGACCGGCCACTGGACATCACCTTCCACAACCTGGATTCCTCCCCCTCGCTGGAGGCGGAGATCCGCGAGAACGTCGCCCGGCTGGAGACGCGCTACCCGCAGCTCATCGGCTGCCGCGTGTCGGTGGAGGCGCTGCACCAGCAGCACCGCACGGGCAATCTGTACGAGGTTCACGTCGTCCTCTCGGTGCGCGGCGGCCGCGATCTCGCGGTGTCGCGCGAGCCGCACAAGGCGAAGCAGCGTTACGCCAACCCCGACGTGCGATCCGCCATGCGCGATGCGTTCCGCTCCGCCGAGCGGCAGCTGCAGACCCACAAGGACCAGCTGCGCGAGGACACCACGCCGCCGAGCGGCTCCGCGCTGACCGGCCAGGTAACGCAACTGCCGCCCGGCGCGGACCATGGTTTCATTCTCAACAACACTGGCACGCAGCTCTATTTCCACCGGGACAGCCTGACCAACGCGGATTTCGCGGCGCTGAAGGAGGGCGATCCGGTGCACTATGTCGAGGAGGAAGGCGACGGCGGCCCGGTCGCCACCAAGGTGCGATTGGCGGCGGGGCAGCAGGCATAGCTCTTCCGATCGCTTGACCGGCCTGCCGCGAGCGCCGAGATTTCCCAGCGCGAACGATAGGCAGGGGGCGACGAATGGCGGACGTAAGGAACGTGGCGCGGGAGCGGCTGGATCGCGGGGAGCTCTCACTCGGCGTTGGCGTGCGCTTGACCCGCAGCGTGGAGATTGCGCCGGCCATGCAGGCGGCGGGGTTCGACTGGCTGTTCCTCGATCTCGAACACGGCACCATGTCACTCGACGGCGCGGCGCAGATCGCCGTCGCCGCGTTGGATGCCGGCATCGCGCCGTTCGTGCGGATACCGAACGGCGAGTATGCGATGGCCACGCGGATGCTCGACAATGGCGCGCTCGGCATCGTCGTCCCGCATGTCGACAGCGGCGATGAGGCGCGCGAGATCGTGCAGAAGCTCAAATACCCGCCGATCGGCCATCGCTCGGTCGGCGGCTGGGGACCGCATTACGGGTTGCGCTCGGTGACGGTGGGCGAGGGCGCGCGCATTCTCAATGCGGCGACGATGATTATCGCCATGCTGGAGACGCCGGCGGCGATCGAGAACGCGGCGGCCATCGCCGCGGTGCCGGGGATCGACGTGCTGCTGATCGGCACCAACGATCTGTGCGCCGAGATGGGCATCCCGGGCGAGTTCGGCCACGAGCGCGTCGGCGAGGCCTACCGCAAGATGATCGCGGCGGCGAAGCAGCACGGCAAGCATCCGGGGATGGCCGGCGTGTACGATCACGCGATCATGCCGCGCTACATCGAGATGGGCGCGCGGTTCATCCTGTCCGGCAATGACGCGAGTTTCGTGATGGCAAGTGCTGCCAACCGCTCCGGCTTCCTACGCCAGATCACGCTCGCGTAAAGCCGGTTCGGTCAGGTGCGGGTGGCGCCCGGCGGCAGGACAGTGTCGAGGTGCGAGCAGCCGTTTCCGTTCATGTGAACCTCGATGCTGCCGTCGGGATAGCGCCGGCCGCGGACCTGCCCGCGCGGTCCGTTGCCGCTGATCGGCCGCACCGTCATGTCGAAACTGCCGTCCGGCCCCGCAGCACCTCGCGCGGAGCTGGTGCCCGAGCCGTCGGTGAACCAGATCACGCCGCGCAGGCCGATCGTTGCCCCGATATACGACCCCGCGATATCCCAGCTCATCGGCGGGCAATTCTTCCCCCCCTCGTTCCGCGCCGCGATGCCGGTGTCCGCCCACAGGCGCGACTGGCCGGCCGGCGCGGTCGTCGCGGGTGCTGCGGCTATGGGCGCGGGGGGCGGCGGAGCTTGGCAGCCGCCGGCCGCAAGCAGCAGGGCACCGAGTGCTGCTCGCCGAACACCCATCGGCATCGTCTACTGCAATCCCGCGAGATCGAACGCTTCGCCGAAGCGGCGGCTGGCCTCGAAGCGGTCGCCGTACTTGCGGTGGACCGCGGTGTGTTGGGCAGCGGCGAGGATCAGGCGGTCGCGGTCAGGCGACGTGCTCTTGCCGTAATCCTCCAACATGCACTGGGCGATCTCCTGGTTGTGCGGATCGTTGCCGATGCGGGTTGCCATCAGGGCCAACCGCTGCACCAGCGGTGCGCGGTCGGCGCCGCTGTCGAGATAGGCCTGCGTCCAGGCGACACCCTCCGGCCCGTTGAGCTCGCCCACCGCGCCGTCCACCCGCTCTAGCAGTTGCTGCGCGGAAAGCTTGCTGGCGCTGCCCGGCGCGCGGATCGTGACGGGGTTGAGGTCGCCGGTGTGCTTCTGGTGATGAGCATTGCGGTTGAGGAAGGTGGCCGCCACCCAGAGCAGCTTGAGCCGCTGCGGGTGCTCGAAATTGTCGTAGAACCAGCCGAGCGTGTTGCAGTACTCGTAGCAATGCTGCGGCATCGAGAAATTGGTGTCGGTCTGCGTCTCCAGCACCACTTGCGCCGCCGCGATCTGCAGCACGTCGACGATGCGGCGCGGGCTCTTGCCGGCGAGCAGCAGCTTTGCCAGATGCTCGACATACGCGGGCTCCGGCTGACGGATGATCACGTCGATCAGCTCGTTGGCTTCCTGCTGCGTGAGTGCGGCGGTGTTGCCGAGCAATTCGCGCTCGCGCTCCGTCGTGCCCGCGTAGGGCACGGCGTGCAGGCTCTCGCCCTGGATGAACATGGTGACGGCGTTGCAAGCCATCTCGTAGGTGGAGTACCAGCGCGGCCCGACGGCGATGTCGAGCGCGCCGGCGTAGACCACGTCGTGTGCGTTGTCCCAGCCGACGAAATTGCCGAGCTCGACGGTGGCGCGGGCGCGGTAGGATTTGTGGCCGGTCGTGTAGGAGCGGTTGTAGAGCATCCGGTCCTGCACATCGATCATGCCGGCGAACACCATTTCGGCGAGCACTTCCCGCCGATTCGGCACGTCCTGCATCAGGCCGAGGAAATGCCGGTACGCGGGTAGCACCTCGCCGCGATGCACGAGCGTGATCCACTGGTCGAGCCGCTCACGCAGCGGGCCGGTGCTGGGCTCGGCCTGCTGGTCCTGCCAATAGATTTTCGGCTCCGGCGGGTTCTCGATCTTGCCGGTGAAGCCGCGCATGTAGTGGCCGGGCGCGCGACCGACCTTCTGGTTCCAGATGTCGAGGCCGGTCGGGATGTACCAAATGGTCTGCGCCATCGGCAGGCCGGCGAGTTCCGCGGGCAGCATCCGGCTGAGATTGATGCCGGCACGGGCGCTGAGCAGGCAGTGGTCGTTGTTGACGAAGTTCGGGTAGCCGTTGTCGATCCGTTCGTGATACGGAACATGCGTGTAGGGCGCGTGGATGCGGACGGCTTCGGCGACGATCTCGGGCATCGGCCGGCCGGATTTCACCAGCTCGTAATACGTCTTGCTGGCGCCAAACTGATCGCGTGCGAGGATACGGTCCTCGAGCCGATCATAGAGCCCCGCAGCCTCTCCGGAGCGCTCCTTGAGCGCCGCATTCCGCGCAACCATCCGCTTCCTCCGTCCCGCTTCTTTCTCGGTCTAGGTAAAGCCTACTCCCCAGTGTCCCCCCCGGCAACGCAACTTGGGGCAACGCGGCTTGCGGACCGGGCCGGTCTTGCCCAAGCTCCCAGCCCGGTGGGGGAGCGAGCCATGAAGATCAAGCGGATCGAGCACGTCGCGGTGGCGGTGAAGAACATGCAGGCGAGCATCGGCCTGCTGGAAAATGCGTTCGGACTGAAACTCGAATACGAGGAGCAGATCGGCAGCGTGAAGCTGGCGATGCTGCCGGTCGGCCAGACCTATATCGAGTTGCTGGACGGGGTCTCCCGCAATTCCGACATCGGCGCGCAGGTTCCCGAACAGGGCGAGGGGCTGTTCCACATCTGCTTTGAGGTGGAGGACATCGACGGCGCGCTCGCCGAGTTGCGGGAGAAGGGCATCAAGCTGATCGACGAGACGCCGCGCACCGGGCATGGCGGCAGCCGGATCGCCTTCATCGACCCGAGCGCCACCGGCAACCTGCTGATAGAGCTGGCGGAACTCCCGGCCGGGCACTGAGCTCGCGACGAATGGTGCAGCGCACACCAGCGGTTTGCGGCTGCTGGGAGGAAGGGCGCACAGTCCCGGTTGTAGACGCCGCCGGCGAGAGCCAGGCCGCGCCAACCATCGGAGGAGCAGGCCATGACGGTTGCAGCGATCCTCAAGCACAAGGGCTACCAGGTCCTCTCGGTCAATCCGACGGTGACCATCGCCGAGGTGGTGGATTTACTCTCGCAGAAGCGGATCGGCGCGGTGGTGGTGATCGACGCCGCCGACCAGTTGCTCGGCATCGTCAGCGAGCGCGACGTCATGCATTCTCTGGCGGCCAACGGCGCGCGCACCCTGGAGATGTCGGCCGGTCAACTGATGACCCGCGTGCTGCACACCGTCACGCCGCAGACCACCGAGGTCGAGGCCATGACGATGATGACGGCGAGCCGCGTGCGGCACCTGCCGGTGATCGAGCATGGCACGCTGATCGGCATGATAAGCATCGGCGACGTGGTCAAGGCGCGCATCATGCAGCAGGATCAGGAGGTGGACAGCCTCAAGGCCTACGTGGCGGGCGCGACCTAGGCCGTGGCCGCATCGGCCCGATCAGCCGGATCGCGCGGGACGCGGCTCAGGGGCGGGTCGGGCCATTCGGTGTGGGCACGCGGGCCTGCGGATTGTCCCAGGGCGGCGCGCCCAGATTGAGTTGGCTCGGGCTCGTCGTGGCGCCGGTCACGGCACCCGCTCCGGCGCCGATCGCGCCACCGGCGAGAACCCCGACCGGGCCGCCCAGTGCGCCGATGCCGGCCCCGGTGGCGGCTCCCGCAGCCGCGCCGCCGCCGGTGCGCTCGCCGTGCTCCGTGCCGCACGCGGCCAGCAGCGCGAGCGCCCCGATGGCCAGGCTGCGAATCACCCATTGGCGTGTCATGGCTGCCTCGATCTCCCGTTCAAGCAACCCCCAGCCGGGCACGGAACGCCTGCCGTTCGGCCCGGTTGCGCCCGTCGCACCGCGCTCAAGGAAGGGACTTCGCCTGATGGAACCCGATCTGGTCGCCTACTCACCGATCATGCACCGGCCGCGGCTGCGCTGGCCCGGCGGCGCGCGGGTGGCGCTGTGGGTGGTGCCGAACATCGAGCATTACGAGTTCATGCCGAAATTCGTCCGTACGCGCGACCCGTGGCCACGCTCGCCGCATCCGGACGTGCTGGGCTATTCGCAGCGCGACTACGGCAACCGCGTCGGGCTGTGGCGGCTGTTCGGGCTGACTGATGATTTCGGCATGAAATGCACCGTCAGCCTCAACCTCGCGGTGATCCAGCACTACCCCGCCATCCTGGAGGCGATGGAAAAGCGTGGCTGGGAGTTGATGTCGCACGGCATCTACAACACCCGTTACCACTGGAATTTCACCGAGGCGGAGGAGCGCGAGGCGATGCAGGAGGCGGCGGCGATCCACCTGAAGCTGACCGGGCGGCGCATTCGCGGCTGGTTCAGCCCGGCGATCACCAACACGCTGCGCACCTTCGATCTCGCCGCCGAGACCGGCTACGACTACACCGCCGATCTTTACCATGACGACCAGCCGTTCCCGCTGAAGGTGAAAAGCGGACAGCTGCTGTCGATGCCTTACTCGGTCGACCTCAACGACGTGATCCTGCACCGGCGCGGCGAGGAGGCCGATTCCTTCGCGCGGCAGATCCGTGACTATTTCGATACGGTGTACGAGGAGGGGGCGGAGCAGGGACGGGTGATGTGCATTGCGCTGCATCCATACTGGGTCGGCCAGCCGCACCGCATCCGGGCGTTCCGCCGCGCGATGGAATATATTCTCGCGCATCCCGGCGTCTGGCTGACGACGGCGGCCGAGATCGCCGATTGGTACAATGCCAATCATCTCCCGGCGATCGAGGCGCATCTCGCGGCGCGGGAGGCGGCCAATGGCTGAGGGCGCACCGCCGCGCGGCGAAGCCCGCGCAGCCGGAATGGATCACGCGCTGTATCCCTTCCGCTCGCTCGACGAGGCACCACGTTTCGTGTGGCCGGACGGCGCGCGCATCGCGCTGACCGTCACCGTGATGCTCGACCACTGGGAGGTGAACCCGCCGGAGCACGCCAGCCGCGATCCGCGCATCGCCTCGCCGCTCGGCGCCTATTTCCCCGACTGGCTGACCTGGAGCCAACGCGAGTACGGCAACCGCGTCGGCATCTTCCGCGTGCTGCAGGTGCTGGACCGCTTCGATCTGGTGCCGAGCGTGGCCCTCGGGTCGGCGGCGGCGAAGCGCTATCCGGAGCTGGTAGACGAGTGTAGCCGGCGCAATGCCTGCTTCATGGCGCATGGCAGCCACGCGACGCGCCGCATCACCAGCCGGATGAGTGATGCGGAGGAGCGCGCCTTCATCGTCGAGAGCCGCGACGCCGTGAAAGCGGCCACGGGCGAGGCGCCGCGGGGCTGGTGCGGGCAGGACTTCAACCAGTCCACGCGCACGCCGGCGCTGCTTGCCGAGGCCGGTTTCGCCTATACGACGGATTGGGCGAATGACGATCGGCCGTTCCTGCTGCAGGACAAGTTGCTCGCGCTGCCGCCGCAGCCCGAGTGGAACGACCTCGAATGCATGTGGCTGCGGCGCGTCGCACCGCCCGTCTGGGCGGATTGCGTGGCCGAGGCGTTCGCGTTCCTGCACGAGGAAGGCGGCGGGGTATTCAATCTGACATTGCACCCCTGGATTTCCGGTCAGGCGCACCGCATCCGCTGGCTGCATGAAAGCTTGACGAGAATCGTCGGCCGGCCGGGGATTTGGCGGGCCACCACTGACCAGGTGGCGCGCGTTGCACGCGAACAGCTATAACGGGTCGGAACGAGCAGGAGAGCGAATCTGATGCAGCCACCGATCACGCTGCCCAAGGCGCCTGGCTGGGTTGCCGAGTTTCGTGCGTTCATCGCCCGCGGCAACGTGGTCGACCTCGCGGTCGGCATCATCATCGGTGTGGCCTTCACCGCGATCGTGAACAGCCTGGTGAAGGACATCTTCAATCCGCTGCTCGGCATGGCGATCGGCGGGATCGACTTCAGCAACATCTTCTTCCCGCTGAACGGGCAGCACTACGACTCTCTCGACGCCGCGCAGAAGGCCGGCGCGCCGACCGTCAATATCGGCGTGTTCATCAACACGATCATCAACTTCGTCATCATCGCGTTCGCCGTCTTCTGGCTCGTCAAGCTGATTTCCACGATGATCCACAAGGAGAAGGCCTCGGCGGCACCGGCGCGCAGCGAGGTTCTGCTCGAGGAAATCCGCGACCTCCTGAAGCAGCGCGCCTGACGCGGGCCTTCGTTCGGCAGCGCCCCGGCGAGCCGGGTCGACAGGTATCAGCTTGATCGCACGTCTCGTCGCGGGCCTGGCTTTGCTGCTGCTCGGAGCGTGTGCCGGCTCGCCGGGCGATTGCCGGCGGGCTCAGGCGCAACTACCGATCGAGATGCGCCGCAACATCCCGGTGGTGGCGGCGACGATCGACGGCGCGCCCGCGACCCTGGTCCTCGACACCGGGGCCGAGCATACGGTGCTGCTGGCCTCGTTCGTCGATCGGATCGGTCTCAAGCGGGACTTCCGGCACGCAACGATGATCCGCGGCATGGGCAGCGCGATGGCCACGGCGGCGGCACGGCCCGACGAGATCGTGCTGGGCCATGTGACTCTGGACCATTGGCCCGTGATCGTCGGCTCCTTCTCGACCGGCGATCTGCCCGGAGGGGTGCCGGACGGATTGCTGGGCGCCGATATCCTGGCCCATTTCGACGTCGACATAGACATACCGCACGGCCGGGTGACGCTCTACCCGGCCTGCCCCGGCGCGGTCCCGCCCTGGACCGAACCCTACGTCTCGCTGCAAGGCCGGCTGGTGCGCGGGCGGTTCCTCATTCCGGTCAAGCTGAACGGAGTGACGATCCCGGTCGCGGTGGACACCGGGGCGGAGTACTCCCTAGTCAGCACCCGCGCGGCCCAGGAGGCCGGCGTCTCCGCGGCAATGCTGGCCCGCGATCCGCCCGCCGCTCTCGCCGTGGTCGGCCCGGACCAGCTGACGGCCCGGGTGCACCGGTTCCGCGAGATCGGCCTCGGCGCGGAGACCTACCCCAACCCGGTGCTGCCGGTCATCGCGTTCCCCACTCCCGGCATGGACGGGCTGCTGGGCATGAACTACCTGCGGCGAAACCGGATCTGGCTCTCCTACGCGAGCGGGCAGGTGTTCGTCGCGCGTGGGGTGCCGTAGATGGCGGGCTTATCCCGCCATCGCGTCGGGCATCACTCGCCGGACAGCTCCTTGCGCCGCCGGTCGAGTTCCTCGCTGTAGCGGCGCAGCGCGTATTGCTCGGTCAGCAGACCGATCACATGCCGGGTCTCCGGCCCGTCGACCACGGCCAGCGCGTCGCTCTCCGCCGTCTCGAACATCGCGACGGCTTCCTTGATCGTCATCTGCGGCAGCAGCATCGCGTCCGTATAGTGCAGGATGTCGCTCACTCGGGAGATGCCCTCGGTGTCGGCGTGCGCCTCGGCCAGCACGACGACGCCGGCGTAGCGATCCGCCTCGTCGACCGCCACCACACGCTGCGTGGCGCCGAGCGGAAAGTCCCGGCGGAAGGCGGCGAGCGGCGTGTCGGCGCGCACCGTCCGCACCTCGCGGCGCATCATCCGCCCGACCGTCAGGTTGCGCATCCAGCCGACGTCGACGGCGCTGCGGATGCTCTCGCCGCGCAGATGGAAGCGCCAGGTCGCGAAGGAGTAGCCGAAGGTGCGGCGGACCGTCAGCGCCGAGACCACGCAGGCGGCCAGCACCGCGGCGGTCATCGGCAGGCTGCCGGTGGTCTCCAGCGCGAGGAAGCCCATCGTCAGCGGGCCGCCGACGATCGCCACCGCCATGCCGCTCATGCCGACCAGGGCGCAGACCACGGGGGGAATGGCGTGCGCGGCGGAGACGGCGGCGAGCACGCCGGCGAACAGCTTGCCGAGCATCGCGCCGAGAAACAGGGAGGCGAAGAACAGGCCGCCGCGAAACCCCGACCCGAGCGAGATCGCCGAGGCCGTCGCCTTCAGCACCAGCAGCAATGCCACGAAGCGCAGCGAGTAGGGGGCGTCGAAGCCGAGTGCCAGCGCGGCGTGGCCGGACGACAGCACCTGCGGGCTGACCAGGGCGAGCAGGCCCACCGCCAGGCCGCCGATGCCCGGCCGCAGCCAGGCCGGCACGCGGCTGCGGCGGAACAGCGTCTCGGTCAGGGTGACGCCGCGCATGATGAGGATGCCGACCAGCGCGCACAGCACGCCGAGCAGCACGACGGGGAAATAGTCGATCGCCTCCAGCCGCCCCGGGACCAGCACCTCCAGCCCGGCCGGGCTGCCGTGCAGCGCCTGGACCACCGAGACGCTGACGATGGCCGCCACCACGACCGGCGCGAGGGTGCCGAGCGAGTAGGTGCCGATCACCAGCTCGAAGGCGTAGAACGAGCCGGTCAGCGGCGCGTTGAACGCCCCCGCGATGGCGCCCGCCGCGCCGCAGCCGACCAGCACGCGCAGGTCGTTCCGGCGGACGCGGAAGCTGCGGCCGAGGCGCGAGGCGACGGCCGAGCCGATCTGCGTATAGCCGGCCTCCAGCCCGACCGAGGCGCCGAAGCCGTTCGACATCACGGTCTGCAGCACGACGATCAGGCTGTCGTTGAGCGACATGCGCCCGCCGTAGAGCGCGTTGGCCTCGATCGGGTCCACCGCGCGGCGCGGCCAGAAGCGGGCGACGAGCAGCCCCAACGCGCCGAGCATCAAGCCTCCGAGCGCCGGGACGGCGACGCAGCGGATCGGGTCCACGAAGGCGGCGCCGCTGAGCCGCTCGCCTGGCGACAGATCGAACAGCGCGGTATGGATGGCGTAGGTGGTGATCGTCATGGCCGAGACCATGATCCCGGCGGCGACGCCCACCGCGGCAGCCACCGCGACGAGCCAGATCTCGTCGGCGCGGACCAGGGCGCGCAAGGTCTGCGGCGCGTGCAGCACCGCCTCGCCAAAGGCTCGACGGTGGCGCAGGCGGGCCGGCCTGGCGGCCGACTGCCGCCGGTCATCCTCGGGCGCCAGAGCCGAATCTCCAGGTAGACTTGTCATGGATGGCGTCCAGACCAGGCCGGCGGATCGGAGCGGGCGGCCAGCGTGGCCCGAGACCCATCAGTCATTCATGGGACCTGCGTTTAGTTCTATCAACCGCATACAAGTCGATTGTGGCTAAATTCGCGGTAAAGAATTAGATTCCGAGGCGAAATTACGGACGAAGGTATGCGGGGCTCAACCGGAGGACGCGCGATCGCGCCGCGTGGCCTCCAGATCGTCGGCGACGAAGGCGCGTACCAGTTCCACCAGCGGCTCGTGCGGCGCGAAGCCCAGCGTGTGCGCCCGCACCGGGTCGAACGCCGCCGGCCAGCCGCCGATGATGCCAGCGATCACGGGATCGGCGACACGCTCGACCAGTTCGGCAGCGCCGGGCCGGACGGTGTCGAGCGCCTGGAGCATGTGGGCGATGGTGGCGCTGATGCCCGGAGGGTTGACGCTGCGGTCGAGCCCCATCGCGGCGGTGTCGAGTGAAGCGGCGTGCAGCAGCCAGTCCACCGCGCGACGCGGGCTGCAGATCCAGACCGCGAAATCGTCCGGCACGGGAAGCTCGGCGGGAAGGCCGAGCAGCGGCTCGCGGATGATGGCGGAGACGAAGCTGCTGGCCGCCTTGTTCGGCCGGCCGGGGCGGACGGTAACGGTGGGCAGCCGGATCGAGACCGCGTCGAGAAAGCCCCGGCGGGTGGCATCGGCCAACAGCAGCTCGCCGATCGCCTTCTGCGTGCCGTAGCTGTTACCGGGGATCTGCCGGGCGTCATCCGCCAGCACCGCGGACTGGCCGCCGCCGAAGCTCGCGACGCTGCTGGTGAACACCACGCGCGGCGGGCGGGCGAGGCGGCGACAGGCGTCGATCACCGCGTCGGTGCCGCGCAGGTTGACCCGCCGGCCGAGGTCGTAATCCGCCTCCGCCTGCGCGCTGACCACGGCGGCGAGGTGGAACACGATGTCGGTGCCGGGCGGGATGGCGCCGGCGGGAAGCTCCGCCACGTCCCCGGCGACGCGGTGGACCGGGAAGGGCGCTCCATTCGGCGCGGGTGGTTCGGCGATGTCGAACAGGGTGAGCGCCGTGACCTCCCGGCCGCCGAGCCGGCCGTCGCGGGCCAGGCGCGCGGCGACCTTGCGGCCGAGAAATCCGCCGCCGCCCAGGATGGAGATATGCATGATTTCCTCCGCCTCGCCCCCGTTCTCGCGCCCGTCCTCGCCCCCGCCGCGCGACGACTAGACCCGGTTGCGGCGGCGCGCAACGCGGTCCACCGTCGGGCATGATCGGTCCGCTCCCATTTAGCCTGTTCGTCAATCCCCGTGCGGGGATTCCGGGGATCGTGGTGCTGCCCGCCGCCGGCTTCCGCCGCGCCAAGGCCGAGATCACCAGCTGGCCGGACTACGCGCCGACGCCGCTGCGCGACCTGCCGGAGATCGCGCGCGCGGCCGGGCTCGGGACGGTGCGGCTGAAGGACGAGGCGGGGCGGTTCGGACTTGGTAGCTTCAAGGCACTCGGCGGGGCATACGCGGTGGCGGAGCTGTTGCGGGGCCAGCGCGCACCGCACGCCGTCACCGTGACTTGTGCGACGGACGGCAATCACGGCCGCGCCGTCGCGTGGGGCGCGCGACGCTGCGGCTGCCGCTGCGTGGTGTTCGTCCACGAGACCGTCAGCCCGGGCCGCGCGGCGGCGATCACCGAGCTCGGGGCCGAGCTGCGCCGGGTTCCGGGCACCTATGACGACGCGGTGCGCGAGGCGGACCGGATGGCGCGCGAGGAAGGCTGGTCGGTGATCTCCGACACCTCGTGGCCCGGCTATCTCGAAGTGCCGCGCCGCGTGATGCAGGGCTATCGGCTGATGGCGGACGAGGCGATCGACCAATGGGACGGCACGGCACCGAGCCATGTGTTCGTGCAGGCCGGGGTGGGTGGCGCGGCGGCGGCCGTCGCGGTGCAGCTGCGTGCCCGGCTCGCGCCATCGCCGGCTCTGATCGTCGTCGAGCCGGACCGCGCCGCCTGCCTGCTGGCCAGCGCCGAACTCGGCACGCTCACCTCGGTGCCCGGCGCGCTCGACACGGTGATGGCTGGGCTGGCGTGCGGCGAACCGAGCCTGCTTGCCTGGCAGGAGCTCGACCGCTCCGCCGCCGCGTTCA
The DNA here is from genome assembly GCA_035475015.1 of Acetobacteraceae bacterium. Taxonomy (GTDB): domain Bacteria; phylum Pseudomonadota; class Alphaproteobacteria; order Acetobacterales; family Acetobacteraceae; genus JAFKFI01. The sequence goes on along the minus strand of DATIMU010000300.1, from coordinate 1,934 downwards.
TGGCGGTGCCCGACGAGGCGGCGGCGCCATCCATGCGGCTGCTGGCGGATGCGGGAATCGTCGCCGGCGAATCGGGTGTCGCCGGGCTGGCGGCGCTGCTGCTCGCCGCAGCCGACCCGGCGGCGCGGGCCGCGCTGGGGCTCGGGGCGGAAAGTCGCGTGCTGCTGTTCGGCACCGAGGGCGCCACGGATGCGGCCGCCTACGAAAGGTTGGTTGGTCGACCGGCGGCCGCGGTGGCTGGTCGAGCGGGCTGACGATCACCGGAAATTCTTGCAATTCCTTAACTCTTTCTGACTATCCTGGGACAGAAGCGGAAACGGACTTCACCTATCCGGCGTTGATAGCCACAAGTTCCAGAATGGAGCAGGCATAGTGGGCAGCAGGAAGCGGATCGTCGCGGCGATCGCCGTCGTCTGTGTCGCGTATGCGGTCTGGCCGTACGTGACGTTATTCCGCCTCGGTCAGGCGATCCGGCACGGCAACGCCGCCGCGCTGGAGACGCTGGTCGACTGGAACGGGGTGCGGGAGGGCATCAAGGAAGACATCTGCGACAACGTGTTCGACGAGCCGACGGCCCGCGTCGCCAGCGGCGAGAGCCGGTTGCCGCCGTTCGGTTTCTCCTTCGTGCGAGGGATCGCGGGCAATGCGGTAGACGAGAACGTTAATCCGCAGGCACTGGTCTCGGCGGCGCATGGCGCGGCGACGGCCGGGCAGCCGGCCGCGCTGCCGGCGGAGGTCAATCCGAGCATCGCCTGGGCGTTCTTCGACGGGCCGACGAGTTTCCTGGTGCTGCTGCGCCGTCCGGGTGCCTCACCCGGCGAGGAGCCGATCCGCATCGAGTTCCAGCTGCGCCACGCCACCTGGAAGGTGACCCGCGCCTGGCTGCCGCGCGAGATGCTGATGCAGGCCAACGCCAAGACGTAGGCGGCGGGCAGGGCGGCAGCGGACGACGAGAAGAGGCGGACTGAAGTCCGCCCTACGGCGGTTCGCCGCTCGATCGAAGTTGTAGGGCGGAATTCATTCCGCCGAATAGTGCAGGATTCGAGGAACGGCAGTCGGTCAGCGTGTCTCTTCGAGAGCATGGGTGACCATAGCCCGCTCGCAATCCATACCTTGCTGCCCGCGAAACTTCCGCCTCGGGGCATTCCACGGCAGGTGCCGAAACGAGGGATGCACCAGGGCGACCAGCGAAAAAGAGCCGCTTCCGTCGGGCAGCGGCACGCCTCGCCGCACCGGTCCATCAGGGTCCTCGACGTCGAGCAGTCGATAGGATCTGCGCTGGATGCGGCTCCAGAAATCCAGTTGATCGGGAAACGCCTCGGCGACGAACCGGATGGTCGGCTTGCCGAGCGCCAGGAGCAATCGCGGGCGTTGCCAGCATAGAGCGGCCCGAAAGACGCGGTGGCAATGCTCGCGAAAGCCAATCTCCTCGTGGCCGGATACGCTGCCCACATTGCTCCTCGTACGCATGACGCCCATCAGCGCATTGGTGAAGAAGCACTCCTCGACCGAGATCCCGCATTCCGCGAGGAAAGGAAGCAGCTTGCCCCAGGTGTCCTTGTTTAAGTTCTCGCGCCCCGCGAGCCGCAAGCCCTCGTAATATTTCACCGTGCTGAAATTGTGCCCCAGGACCATAACGCCACCCGCGGGCAAGGTGCGGGCCGCGTGGCCGCGCAATAGAATGCCGCTGCCGCCGGGAAAGAAGGCGGGTCCGGGCAAGTCGGCAAACACCGGCTGGACGTCTGCAGGATAGGAAAAGTCGAGCAACGCGACCAGGCGTGCGATGTCATCGCCGTGAAGCGTGCCGTCCGCGCCGCCGCGAGCGGTGCGCAGTTCGGATTGCTCCGGCGGTTGGTCCGTCATCAGCCAATTCAGCCCAGCGTCAGCACGATGTCGCCGAACCCGTCCAGTGCGGCGGTGGCCGCCGGTGGGAC
>DATIMU010000299.1:0-13655 GCA_035475015.1 Acetobacteraceae bacterium | reverse complement strand
GGCAATGCGCCTTTCTGGAAAGAGGCGTGTGGCAGGGGCCGCCGAACCTTTCCGGGGACACGGTGCTGATGATAATTTACGCCAACGGTGTCGGCGCGACCCGCAACCTCGACGTCGCCATCTCCCTCGCCTGCCAGCTCGACGGCGCGCCGGCCGAGGAGAACGGGCGCGTTCTGCGCCTGGCCAAGCTCAAGGCCGAGCACTGGACCGGAACCGATTTCAGCTTCTGCGACGACGCCACGAGCGGGTTTGCCGGGGGCGTCTGCGCCGCGCACGACGCAGCCATCGCCGATGCCAAGCGCAAGCAGGCATTCGCGGGGGTCACCGCCGGCTGGAACGATGCCGACAAGCGCGCCTTCGCGCCCCTGCAGAAGGCGGAGAAGGCTTTCGTGGACGCGCACGACGCGGAGGTCGACGCGAGCGGCACCCTGCGCGCCGCGATGGCGATCGACGAGGAACAGAGCCAGCAGGCCGATTTTCTCGCGATGCTGCGAGCCCTAGCGGAGGGCAAGGCGCCCGTCGCCTCCCCCGAGCAGCTCGAAGCGGCCGACGCCAAGCTGAACGTCACCTACAAGAAGGTCCAGCAGACCGCCGATCCCTCGCGCTGGGGCACGGTGACGAAGGACGGCATCCGCTCCACCCAGCGCGCCTGGCTGCGCTATCGCGACGCATGGGTCGCGTTCGCCAAGGTCAAGTATCCCGCGGTGTCGGCGGACAGCATCCGCGCCTGGCTGACCGAGAAGCGCACCGCCATGCTGCAGAACTTCCTCGCCTGATCCGGCCCTTGCGATCCGCTCCGTGCCACCGTTGAATGGCGCCGGATCAGGGGGGACGCGCATGACACGGCTTGTGGGCAAGGTGGCCTGGGTAACGGGCGCGGGCAGCGGCATCGGCGAGGCGGCGGCGCTGACGCTTGCGGAAGAAGGCGCCATCGTGGTGCTCACCGGCCGTCGCGCCGAGCCGCTGGAGGCGGTGGCGGCGCGAATCCGGGGCAATCGCGGCACCGCGCATGTGCAACCCGGCGACCTGATGGACGCCGAGCAGGTCAAGCGGATCGGCGCGTTCATCGAGGGCACGCTCGGGCGGCTCGACATCCTGGTGAACAACGCGGGTCTCAACATCCTCGACCGGAGCTGGGCGAAGCTGACGCCGGAGGGGGCGGCGCTGCTCATCAACGGTAACCTCACCAGCGCCTATCACTGCGTCACCGTGGCGCTCCCGATCATGCGCGCGCGCAACGACGGATTGCTGATCCACACCAGCTCGATGTCCGGCCGTACGCCGAGCCCGATGAGCGGCACCGCGTATTCGGCGGCCAAGCACGGCGTGGTGGCGATGAGCCATTCGATCAACATGGAGGAGTGCCAGAACGGTATCCGCTCCTGCGTCATCCTGCCGGGCGAGGTGGCGACGCCGATCCTCGACAAGCGCCCTAACCCGGTAAGCGCGGAAGAGCGCGCGCGGATGCTGCAGTCGGAGGACCTCGGCGAGATGATCCGCTACGTCGCCACGCTGCCGGCGCGGGTGTGCGTCAACGAGATCCAGGTTTCGCCCACCTGGAATCGCGGCTACATCGCGGCCCAGCAACGTCGGCTCTGAGGAGAACACAACGCATGGCGACCAACCGACACAAGCTGCTGGTGCCGCACAGCATGGGGCCGGCGGGGACGGACATCCTCCGGGCGCGCGACGACGTGGAGGTGGTGGTCTATCCCGCGACCATCAGCCAATCGGACCTGCTGCCGCTGCTGCGCGACGCGCATGGCATCGCGCTTTCGGGCACGCCGTTCCGCGCGACCGAGATCGAGGCGGCGCCTAGCCTGGTGGTCTGCGCGCGCATCGGCGTGGGCTACGACGCCGTGGAGGTGCCGGCGCTCACCGCGCGGCGCATCCCGCTAATGGTGACGGGGACGGCGAACTCGACCTCGGTGGCCGAGCAGGCGGTGGCCTTCGTGTTCGCGCTCGCCAAGCGCGGCCCGGCGCTCGACGCCATCGTGCGCGAGGGTCGCTGGCAGGATCGCCATACCACCCTCCCGACGGAGATCACCGGCAAGTCGGCGCTGGTGGTGGGCTTCGGCCGCATCGGCACCCGCTCCGCCAAGCGGCTCGCGGCGCTGGAACTGAACGTGCTGGTCCACGATCCCTACGTGCCGGCCGCGACCATCCGCGATGCGGGATATGAACCGGCGGAGGATCTCGACGCCGCGCTGCCGCGGGCGGATTTCGTGACCATCCATTGCCCGAAGACCCCCGAGACGATCGGCCTGTTCAACGCCGCCCGGCTCGCGCGGATGAAGCCGACCGCCTACCTGGTGAACACGGCGCGCGGCGGCATCATCGACGAGGCGGCGCTGCACGACGCGCTGACCGGCGGCAAGCTCGCCGGCGCCGGGCTCGACGTGTTCGACATGGAGCCGACGCCGGTGTCCAACAACCTGCTGAAGCTCGACCGGGTACTCGCGGCGCCGCACATGGCCGGGGTCACGGTCGAATCCGTCGCCGGCATGGCGGTCGCCACCGCGCGCAACATGCTGAGCGTGATCGACGGCCAGCCGAACCGCGACAACGTGGTCAACAAGGAGGCGCTGGAGTAGGCGAAAGTGGCGGACTTCAGTCCGCCGCCTTGCTCACTTCATGCGCCTTAGCCAACCGCCGCTCCTTGCGCCGCGTATAGATCACCGTCGCGGCGATCACCACGATGGCGACGACCACCGCGGCGATGCCGAGCGGCCCTTGCACGCGCGTGATCGCGTGCCCCAGCGCGTAGGCGCCGAAACCGTACAAGCAGGCCCAGGCGATGCCGCCGACCGCGTTGGCGAGGAGGAAACGCGGCCAGGACATCCCATTGGCGCCCGCCAATAGCGCGGCCAGCGTGCGCAGGATGGCGACGAAGCGCCCGAACAGGACGACCTTGCCGCCGTGCTTGGCGAACAGCCGCCGGCCCACTTCCAGCCGCTCCGGCGGGAGCAGCACGTAGCTGCCGTAGCGGCGCAGCAATCGCAGGCCGACGACCCTGCCGATCAGGTAGCCGATATTGTCGCCGATGATCGCGCCGAGCGCCGCGGCGGCGACCACCAACGGGATCGAGAGCTCGTGCGTGCTGCCGGCATAGAGCGCCGCTGCGATCACCAAGCTCTCGCCGGGGAGCGGCAGGCCCATCGCCTCCAACCCGACCACGAGACCGACCAGGCCGTAGCCGTAGTCGTGCAGCAGGTCGGTCAGATGATGGAGCGAGAAGAACGACACCGGCGGGTTCCATGAGGCGGCGCGAGATCAACACAGGCCGGCCCGCGCGGTTCTTGCGCCGCCGCTTTTGCCGCGCCACGCTGCCTCCGACCGAACAACCCGGAGCGCCCGTCATGCCGCAGCCCGACCACATCTCCAAGCTCGGCGTTCCCGACCCGTCGACGCTGGACCCGGACCTGCAGGCGATCTGGCGCAAATGCGTCGACAAGCTCGGCTTCGTACCGAACGTGTTCAGCGCCTACAGCCTGCGCCCGCAGCGGCTGCGCAACTTCATGGCGACGTACAACGAGATCATGCTGTCGGAGTCCGGGCTCAGCAAGCTCGAGCGCGAGATGGTGGCGGTCGTCGTCTCGAGCGCCAACCGTTGCTATTACTGCCTGGTGGCACACGGCGCCGCGGTGCGGACCTTGTCGGGCGATGCTGAGCTCGGCGAGATGATGGCGCTGAACTATCGGGTGGCGCGGCTCGATGCACGTCAGCGGGCGATGCTGGACTATGCCTGGAAGCTCACCGCGACGCCCTGGCTGGTCGACGACGCCGACCGCGAGACGCTCCGGCGCGCCGGGCTGACAGAGGCGGATATTTTTGATCTCTCGGAGACGACGGCGTTCTTCAACCTGTCGAACCGCATGGCGTCGGGAACGGACATGATGCCGAACCGCGAATATCACCGTCTGGTGCGGGGCGCGACGGTGGCGGAATAGCTTCCGCCCTACATCGAACGGCGTAGGGCGGAAGCTATTCCGCCACGGGTCAGCTCTTGACGATCTGGTTCAGGTTCAGGTTGGACACGCCGGTGAAGGTGATGGTGGTGTTGTCCGACAGGGTGAGGGTCGTGTTGCCGCCGCCGCTGACCGAGGCGGTGATCCCATTCGCGCCATAACCGCCGAGCAGTACCAGGTCGGTCGAGCTGAAGTTCTGGATGAAGTCGGCCCCGCCGGCGTGGCCCTTGAGGAACACGAACAGGTCGTTCCCCGCGCCGCCGGTCGCGGTCAGCGCGCCTGTGTTGGCGATGATCGTGTCGCTGCCCGACCCGGCCACGATGGAGTCCGCGCCGGTGCCCGCAAACAGCGTGTCGGCGCCCTTGGAGCCAGCGGCATTGAGGGTCTCGTTGCCCGATCCGGCGATGTAGAGCGCGCCGGCCTTGCTGCTGTTGTAGATGATGTCGCTGCCGGCGCTGCCGAACAGGGTCGGGCTGGTGGCGCCGCCGAACACCGTGCTCGGCCCGGTCCCTGCCACGAACAGCAGCGCGCCGGTGTTGCCGAAGATCAGATCCGAGCCGGTATTGCCGAAGATCGTCGTCGCGCCGGTGCCGACGTTGATCGTGTCCGCGCCCACGCCCTCGATCACCAGCGAGTTGCCCGAGCCCAGGAACACCTGGTTGCCGTTGCTGCTGCCGAAGATCGTCGTGTTGCCCGCGCCGCCGATGACCGTGCTGTTGGCGGAACTGCTGAGCGACAGCGTCGTGTTGGTGCCGATCCCGCCGCTGAAGATGAGGTTGGCGCCGCCGCCCGCGTCGATCGTGGGGGAGCCGTTGGCGTAGATCGTGTCGTTGCCGTCGCCGGTGTTCACCTGGTCGGCCGAGCCGGCGCCAAGTGCTACGAGATTGGCGCCGCCGCCGATGACGATCTCGCTGCTGCCGCCGGCCGCGCCGAAATAGGTAGTCCCGCCCGTGCCGGCCAGCACGGTCTGGTTCGCCGCGCCGTTCACGGTGACAGGGACCGTCGCCGCGTCGACGAGAAACTGCACGCCGGTCGGGCTGTTGAAGGTGCCACTCGTCGCAGTCGGCGGAATGACCGCCTCGGCAACGTTACCCGGAGGGATCAGGGGAGCGAGGCCCGGTATGTTGAATGCCGTGAGGGTGCCGGCGCCGGCCGCCGTATTGATCGCGGCGGCGATTTGCTGCGCTAGCGCAAGGGTCTGATTGTTGGTAAGCGAGATCGAGTTCACGCTCGAGCTTGCGCCCGTAACTGTTACAGCTCCACCAGCCATCCCACCCGCCCCATTCTTACCGTTGCGAGGAGCCGCTTACTCGGTCTCCGTCGAGACTTGTTAACAAGTCGTTAACGGAGGTGCAACCGTTGATTCTGCCCGGCGGCGAAATAATCCGATAAAGTTTTGCGACGCACAATCGCATGACTTGCGAAACGGTGCGAGCGGCAATGCGGCGGCCGGTGGCACGCAAAAATGCGCCATGCCCGCTCACCCGCCCGAGTGAGCGGTTTACGCTAACGATCGAGACTAATCCGGCAATTGGAACGATGGCTCGGGCGGGCTCAGCCCGCTCGGCTTAGCAACCTTTGCGCCAGGACCAGATGCGGCCGGTCCACCATCTTGCCGGCGAGACCGATCGTACCGGCATCGGGGTTGGCGGCGAAGGCGGCGACCACGTCGCGCGCCCAGGTGAGCTCTTCCTCGTTGGGCGAGAATGTCTCGTTGATCGGGTCGAGCTGCGCGGGATGGATCGCCATCTTGCCGGTGAAGCCGGCGCGCCGTCCGGCCTGGCACTCCTCGCGCAGCCCCGCCTCGTCGCGGAAATCGGCGTAGATCGTGTCGATCGCCTCGACGCCCGCCGCCTGCGCGCCGATCACGCAGAGGGCGCGCACCAGCCGGAAGGTGTCGTCGTACACCCCGTCGGGCCGGCGATTGGTGGCACCCAGCACCGCCGCGAGATCCTCGGCGCCCCAGGTGAGTGCCGCCAGACGCGGCGTGACGCCGCCGTATTCGCCGAGCCGGAAAACGCCGGCGCCGGTCTCGGTGGCGATCGCGATGACCTTCGTCGCGAACCGCGCGACGCCGTGCTCGATCTCCAAAGCAGACAGGTAATCGTCGAGGCGGCGCAGATCGGCGGGCGTGCATTTTGGCAACAAGATGCCGCGCGGCTTGCCCGGCATCACGGCGGCAAGATCGAGCAGCGCGTCATCGCTGGCGATCGGGTTGATCCGTACCCATAGCTCGGGGGTGCGCGGACCTTCGAGGGCGGCGCGAGCCTGCTTGCGCGCCGTGGGGCGATTATGCGCGGCGACGGAATCCTCGAGGTCGAGGATCAGGCCGGACGCACCGGAGGAGCGGCCCTTGGCAAGCTTGCGCTCGCTGTCGGCCGGCACGAACAGGAGGGAACGCATCGGCTCAGCCCGCCTTCGGCTGCGCGCGCATGAAGGCCGCGCGGATGCAGCGCGCCACCATCTCGCCGCGCTGATTGAATGCCTGGTGCTCGAACTCGACGATCCCGGCATCGGGGCGTGACTTGCTCTGGCGCTTGCTCTTGACGATGCTGCGCACGCGCAACGTGTCGCCGTGGAACACCGGCTTCGGAAACGCCACCTCGGTCATGCCGAGATTGCCGATCGTGGTGCCGAGCGTTGTCTCCGCCACGGTGATGCCGATCATCAGCCCCAGGGTGAAGATCGAGTTGACCAGCGGGCGGCCGAACTCGGTGGTCTTGGCGAACTCGGCGTCGAGGTGCAGCGGCTGCGGGTTCATCGTCATGGTGGTGAACAGCACGTTGTCCGTCTCGGTGACGGTGCGCGTCATCGCGTGGTCGAACACCTGACCCTCGGTGAACTGCTCGAAATAGAGGCCGGACATTGGTCGCTCCTTACAGGGGATCAGAACCCCCTCCCCTTGTGGGAGGGGGCAGGGGGAGGGGTCCAAGCTCACCCGTGTGGGCGCCGACCCCTCACCCCGACCCTCTCCTACAAGGGGAGAGGGAGATTAGGTCCATTTCGGCTTGGGCCAGACGATCGGGGTCGGCGAATTGCCGCCGACGATCTTGGAGACCCCGCCCTGCCACTGGATCGCGACGTAGCGGTAGCCTTCCTGCTGACCGCGCTCGTTCACCTTGTAGGTGCCCATCACGGTGGGAAAGCTCTGCGTGGCGAGGAAGTCGCGGATCTTGGCACGGTCCGTGCCGGCGGACTTGATCGCGCCGGCCATGAGCTGTCCGGCGGCGTAGCCCGCCGCGGAGTGATAGGACGGCGTGCGCTTGTAACGGCCCTCATAGGCGGCGACGAAAGCGCGGGTGGCGGCGTTGTCCTCGGTCGCCTCCCAGGCGGAGCGGCCGAAGATGCCCTCGACGTTGGCGCCGAGCGCGTTTTTGCTCACCCCGTCCGCCGCCTGGATGAAATTGTAGCCCGTCGGGTTGAAGCCGCGCTCGATCATCTGCCGGGTGAGCGCGATGGATGGCTCGTAATAGCCGCCCATCGACACCGCCTCGGCGCCGAAGCCGACGATGCGCTCGATGATCGAACGGAAATCCTGCGCCCCCGGCGTGTAGGCGTAGGCGTCCACCGTGAGCCCCTGCGCCTCGGCGGCCTTCACCGCCCACTCCTTCGCGCCGACCGAGAACGGCGTCTGCTCGAACACGATGGCGAGCTTCTTGAGGCTCGGGGCCTTGGCCTTGATGATCTCCAGGAATCCCTGGTGGTCGTAGGTCGAGGACGGGAAGGCCTGAAAGCTCCAGCGCAGTTTTCTCCGTGACCAGATGCTGCTGTCCGACGCCAGGGTGCCGATCATCGGCACCTGGGCACGCTCCGCCACCACCGCCTCGGCGTCGGTGATCGGGCTGGCGTAGGGGCCGAGCAGCGCCAGCACGCCGTCGCGGTCGATCAGTCGTTGCGCGAGCACGCGGCCGGTGTCGGGATTGCTCTCGTCGTCATACAGTGTGAGCTCGACTTTGCGGCCATCGATGCCGCCGGCGGCGTTGATGTCATCCACCCAGAGCAGGTAGCCCTCTTGGGTGTATTTCGAGCTGTCCGACAGCCGCCCGGTGAGGCCGATCGAGGCGCCGAGCTTGATCGGCTCGGCCGCGCGCGCCTGGCGCGCGCCGGCCAGCGCCGCCGCCGTTCCGGCCATGAACACTCGTCTCGATACCCGCGGCATTAGCTGCTCCCTCCCCGAAGCCGCACTTTCACCCCGGTCCGGCATCGTCGCAAGGTGCCGTGATTGACAACCACGCCGCTGAGGCTATCCCAGGACGGGCCCAGGGAGCGGAGATGGTCGAGCTCACCGAACTCACGCGCTATGACGACGCGCAGCGCCAATTCGCGCCGGAGAAGCTGTGGGCGCTGTTCGACGGCGACCGCGCGGCGCTCAACATCGCGCATGAGTGCATCGACCGCCACGCCCAACCGGGCCGCGTCGCGGTGCGGATCGCCCATGCCGACGGGCGCGACGAGGCGCTGAGCTTCGCCGAGATCGCCGCCTGGTCGTCGCGCTTCGCGCATTGGCTGGAAGCGCGCGGCATCGCCAAGGGCGACCGCGTGGCGTTCATGCTGGAGCCGTCGCTGGCCTTCTACGTCGGCCTGTTCGGCGCGATGAAGCGTGGCGCCATCGCGGTGCCGTTGTTCATGCTGTTCGGCCCCGACGGGTTGCGCTTGCGCGTGCTGGACTGCACGCCGCGCCTGCTCATCACCACGCGGGAGAAGGCGGCGATCGCGCGCGACATCCCCGGCCTCGACGTGATTGTCGAGGACGAGCTGATGACGGCGATCGGCGGCTTCCCGGATCGCTACGACCTGGCGACGGCGGCGGACGATCTCGCCTGCTTCCAGTACACCTCGGGTACCACGCGCGAGCTGCCGGCGGCGGTGAGGCACACGCATCGCGCCATCGTGGTGGTCATGGTCGCCGCGCTGTACGGCACCGGCATCCGTCCGGGTGATGCATTCTTCTGCCCGTCCTCGCCGGCCTGGGGACATGGATTGTGGCACGGCACGCTCGCGCCGCTGGCGCTGGGGGTGACGATAGGAGCATACGCGGGACGGTTCGATCCGCTGCGGCTGCTGCGGGCGCTGCGGGACTATCGCATCACCAATCTGTCGGCGGCGGCGACGCATTACCGGATGCTGATGAACTCCGGCCGCGCGGGCGAATTCGGCCACAGCATCGAGAAACTATCGTTCACCGGCGAGCCGATCGACAGCGCGACGCAAGCCGCCGTGGAGGCGCATTTCGGCGTGCCGGTGTGCAGCATGTACGGCACGACCGAGGTTGGCGTGATCCTGGCGAGCTATCCGGGGGCCGTGGACTTCGCGCACAAGCCAGGCTCGCTCGGCAAGCCGGTGCCGGGCGCCCAAGTCGAGGTGCAGCGCGCCGACGGCACTGCTTGCGAGCCCGGCGAGATCGGCGAGATCAAGGTGCGGCGGCGCGGCGCGTGGTTTCCCACCAAGGATCTCGGCCGCATCGACGCCGACGGCTATTTCTTCCATGCCGGCCGCGCCGATGACGTCATCATCTCCGCCGGATGGACGATGAGCGCGGTCGAGATCGAGGACGCGCTGCTGAAGCACGCCGACGTGCGCGAGGCCGCCGCGATCGGCGTGCCCGACGAGGTGCGCGGGCAGGTGGTGAAGGCGTTCGTCGTCAGCGACCGCGCGGGCGACGACGCGTTTGCGCGCGAGCTGCAGGATCTCGTGCGCGCCGGCCTCAGCCAGCACGAATACCCGCGCCAGGTCGCCTTCGTCGCCGAGCTGCCCAAGACGCCGGCCGGCAAGGTCAACCGCAAGGCGCTGCGCGACCGGGAACAAGTTGCGTGATTCCGACCCGTTCACTTCCCCCGTCATGGTCGTCGAAAGCTGACCATCCACGACTTCGCGTGCGGGCGGCAAGGTCGTGGATGCCAGCGACAAGCGCGGGCATGACGATGGGGGTAGCCGGCCGGTTGATTGCGCAGGAAATCAACAGAGAGCAATAGCGATGTCCGCAACGACCGAAGCGAGATTTCCCAAGATCACCGAGGCGGCGCTCGACGATCTGCGCCGGCGCATCGGCGTGACCATCGGGGACACGCTGGAACCCTGGTGCCACGAGGCGACGCGCGACAACGTCCGCCACTACGCGCACGGCATCGGCGACGACAATCCGCTGTGGTGCGATCCGGCCTACGGGGAGAAATCGGCGCTGGGTGGGATGGTGGCGCTGCCGAGTTTCCTATTTGCCACCAGCCGCATCATCTCGGGTTATGTCGGCGGCCTCGCCGGCGTGCACGCGATGTGGGCGGGGGCAAACTGGCAGTGGCACCGCTGGGTGCGGCGCAACGAGGCGATCACCACCGAGGCGTCGCTGAAGGATCTCGTCGAGCACCAGACCAAATTCGCCGGCCGTGCCATCCAGCAGATCTATCACGTCGATTTCTTCGGCGCGGACGGCGACAAGGTGGCGGAGGCAGATAGCTGGTGCTTCCGCACCGACCGCGATATCGCCCGCGAGGAGGGCACCAAATACGCCGCGCTGAAGGACAAGCCGCCACGCCGCTACACGCGCGGCGAGCTCGACCGCCTCTATGAGCTCTACAGGGCGGAGGAGGTGCGAGGCGCGCGGACCAGGCGCTTCGAGGAGGTGCAAATGGGCGAGGCGCTGCCCGCGATGGCCAAGGGGCCGATGACCGTAACGGGCTTCATCGCCTACGCCCAAGGCTGGGGCGGCCTCTATATCCGCGCCAATAAGCTCGCCTGGAAGATGATCGACCGGCATCCCGGTCTCGGCATTCCCAACCGCTTCAACATTCCCGATTGCCCCGAGCGGGTGCATTGGGAGCCGGAGATGGCGCTGATGGTCGGGGCGCCCGGAGCGTACGACTACGGCCCCGAACGCTGCTCCTGGCTGACGCACCATCTGACCAACTGGATGGGCGATGCGGGCTTCCTGCGCCGCGCGCATTGCCGCATCCGCCGCCACAACCCGGAGGGCGATCTGCTGTTCATCGACGGTCGCGTGACGGGCAAGCGCGTCGAGGGCGGGCGTTGCCTCGTGGATATCGAGCAGGAGGCACGCAACCAGGACGGCGAACTGTCGGCGGTCGGCGGAGGCACGGTGGAGCTTCCGGGGCGGCCATAGCGCCAAGGCGCAAGCTCACTCCGGCTCCGGCAGCCAGACCTCGACCGTGCCGCGCGCCGGTCGCGGCCGATTGGCGGTGAAGTCCTGCACATGCCAATTCGCGCCGGAGCCGTGCAGGTCGGCGGCGATCGTTTCCGCCGTGGCCGCATCCTCGGCGAAGAAATAGCGGATCACCGGCTCCTGGGGCGCGTGGCTCACCGGCCGGGTCTCCGATTGCTCGGCATCGGCGCGAAGCTTCGATTGCAGGCGGACGGCCTCCGCCGCGCCCGAGGCCGAGCCGGCCGGGTAGTGGATCACCACGCGGCCGGCCGGCCCTGGGCGCTGATCCTGCGCGACGGGCGCCGGCACGCCGCGCCGCGCCAGATATTGCTCGAACAGCAACTCCCGCTGCGCCTCGCTCAGCCGCGCGGCGGCGGATTGGTCGAGGAATGCGTCGAACTCGCGCCGCAGACGCTCGCGATCTTGGGCCTGGGGGCTCGCGGCGATGACGGGCGCCGCATTCGGCTCGGCCGGTACCGGGGCCATCGCCGGCGCTGCCTCGGCTGGCGGGGTTGGCGCAAGCGCGGCCGCCGTGACATCTGACGCGGGAGCGGGAGCCGCGGAAGGCGCGGCGGCGGGAGCTACGACAGCGGGAGGCGTGTCGGCGGGTGGCGCCTCGGTGGGAGGCGGGGCAGCGGGGGCCGCTGCCGCGGCGGGGATCGGTTCGGGCGCGGCTCGCTCGACCGGCTGGCGGACCGCCGCCGACTGGTAGGGCATACGCCGGTAGAAGAAATCATAGCCGACCAGACCAAACCCGACCACGATGGCGGCGGCACACACCAGCAGGCCGGCGACGACAACGCGCCCGCGCCGCTGGGCGTCGCTCGCCAGTGGGGCGGCCGATCGCTCCGCGCGCGGGATCGTCACGCAAGTGGCGAGTTGATCCCGCAGCGGACGGAACGCCTCCCCGTCCAGCAAGGTCCAGAAATCCGCTCGGCCGGCGAACATCACCTGCAGAATGGGCGAACCGTCGGTGCGGATCGCGGGCAGCAATTGCAGGAAAGCGAGCACCTGCGGCTGCAGCGTCTCGGCGTGCTCGACGGCGAGCACCACCTGTTCCTCGTCGCCGTGCCGGCGGGTCAGCGCCCGGACCACCCGCGCAGCGTCGTTCGCGCCGTCGCCGTCCTCCTCCTCGCCCACCGTGCGGACCACCTCGGCCACCGTAAGGGGCGCGGACGGCCCGCCACGCACGCGGACGAAGCGCACCGCCCGCTCGGCCAGCGCGTCGCTCGTCGCGTCCAGCACCGCCGCGAGGTCGCCGGCCTGATCGCCGATCACCGCGATGAAGGGCTCCCGGTCCAGTACCGCGTGCGTGAGCAGATCGAGCGATGGGGCGTGGGACGGCGGCCTCATGGGGTGCGGCCACGGCACGCGACCGTGGTGGCGCGGCGGGTGCGCGAGGCGGCGGGGGCATCACCCGGCTTGCCTCCGTTGGCTTGCCACGCCTCGAATTGCTGGAACAGCGCGTCCTTCTGCGCGGCGGAGAGGCCGGTCTCGTCGGTCGGCTCGCAGGGGGGCGACACGGGATGGCGCTTAGCGGCGTGGGGTTGCACCTCTGGCCTTGGCGGCTCGGCGACAACGGCGCGACGCGGCGGCGCCGGAGCGAGCACCGGCGCCGGCTGGCACGCGCCGAGTGCCCCGGCCAGTGCCAGCAGGCCAAGCGCGCGGCCGACGGCGGACGGCGTTGGCTGCTGCGGCAAGGCGCAGGCACAACGGCGCCGGGATGCCATGCCAATCTTCTCGACGCGGACCATCATCGCGCCGCGACTTGAACTCAACCCGTACGCATACTCAAGCCCTTTCGCAGATCATTGCGCTCGACCGCCGAGCCGGCAGCGAACGCGGCTCAGAGCCACAAGGATGGAGCGGCGCGTCGGAGCGTATCGCGCACGCCGGATTTGAGACGCCCCTGCCACGCATCGTAATCTCGCAGATGGCGACCGCTCACCCCCTGGATTCGCGGCTCCCGGGGAAAGCGCGGCAGCACCCGCAGATGCCGGCGGGCCTGCATCGACAACTCGTACATGGCGAAACTGTCGAACCCCGCGATCCGCTGCCAGGCTCCGCGATACGCCGCATCGTATGCGTCACGTCGCGCGGCGAACACCCGCAGATCCATGTAACGGTTGCGATGCAGCCGGTTGGACCCGATCAGCGGGAAGTTATGCAGGTCGCAGACGAGGTCGAGCGGTCCGCCCGGCAAGGCCCCGCGCAGCTTGCGGATGTTCAGAAGCCTGAGCCGGCCGGTAATCTTCCAGATCCAATCGGTGCTGCCCACGATCGCGGACAGTGCCAAGCCACGGTCGATCAGCCTGAACTCGCCATACGCCTTGCCGAGCGAGACCGGATGATCGTTGCCGGCGAAACTGATGATCTCTACTAGTTTGTCGTGCGGGGTCCGTCTCACCGCATCCTCGATCGGTCCAATGCCGCCTCGCGAATTGTCGACGAACAGGATGCGATCGTAGACGGTGGCACGATCGCCCAGGTAGAAATGCAGCGCCGCGATGTAGTCATGCAGCCGTTCCTGATGG
>DATIMU010000298.1:0-4527 GCA_035475015.1 Acetobacteraceae bacterium | reverse complement strand
GCGTTCCGGCTCGACGATCTCGATGACTACGCGGCCATACGCGCCGACCCGGAGGTCGCGCGCTATATCGGCGGGCCGCTCTCGCGCCGCGAGGCCTGGGATCGGCTGGCCGTGATGATCGGGCAGTGGGCGCTGCGCGGCTACGGCGCGTTCGCGATCGAGGAGCGCGCGTCCCGCCGGGTGATCGGCCATGTCGGAATCCTCCACCCCGACGACTGGCCGGAGCCGGAGATCGCCTACACGATCGGTCCCGCCGCCTGGGGCGAGGGCTACGCGACGGAGGCCGCCCGGGCGGTGCGCGCATGGGCTTTCGACAGCTACGCATTCCCCCGCCTGGTCAGCTTCATCGTGCCCTCCAACGCGCGCTCGATCCGCGTGGCCGAGAAGCTCGGGGCAGCCCGGGACGGCACGGTCACGCTCCGCGGGACGGTCGCGGATGTCTGGGCGCATCGCCGGCCGGATAGCATGTGAGCCGGATCAAGCGGCCGGCGGACGTTGGACCGCGACCCCGGCCTATGCTAGGCGGCCTGCATGTCCCACGCAGCACCCCTGCCCCTGATAGCCGTGCTGAACGGTCCGAACCTCAATATGCTCGGGTTGCGCCAGCCGCATCTCTACGGCAGCGCGACCCTCGATGACGTGGAGCAGCTCTGCGCCGAAACCGCCGAGGCGCTGGGGCTCGCCATCGACTTCCGCCAGACCAACGGCGAGGGCGAGCTGATCTCCTGGGTGCAGGAGTGCCGCGACCGGGCGGCGGCCATCGTCATCAATCCGGGCGGCTACAGCCACACCTCCGTTGCGCTGATGGACGCGCTGCTCGCGTCCGAGTGTCCGGTCGTCGAGGTGCACGTAACGAACATTCACCGCCGCGAGGAGTTCCGGCACCAGTCATTCGTCTCCAAGGCGGCGGTGGGGGTGATATGCGGTCTCGGCATTCGCGGCTACGCCTTGGCCCTGACGGCCGTGGCCGACCTGCTGGCGGAGCGCCCATGACCCGCGTCCCCTTCGACGCCGAGGCGATCAGGACGCTCGCGGCGATCCTGACCGAGACCGGCCTCACCGAGATTGAGATCGCCGAGAAGGACAGCCGCATCCGGGTCGCCCGCGCGCCCGCGCCGGTGGCGAGCTACGCCAGCGCGCCGGCGGAGACGGCCTCGATGGTGGTCCCCGGCGGCTCGGTCCAGGCGGCGCCCGTGGCGGTCGACGTGAGCCAGCATCCCGGCGCGGTGCTCAGCCCGATGGTCGGCATCGCCTATCTGTCGCCCGAGCCGGGCACGCCGCCCTATGTCACGATCGGCCAGACCGTCGAGGCGGGCACGACCCTGCTGCTGATCGAGGCGATGAAGACGTTCAACCAGATCAAGGCGCCGAAAGCCGGTGTCGTTGCGCAGATCCTCGTCGTCTCCGGGGGGCCGGTGGAATACGGCGAGGTGCTGATGGTCTTGGAATAGCCCGTTGTTCCATAAAATCCTGATCGCCAACCGCGGCGAGATCGCGCTTCGCGTGCAACGCGCCTGCCGCGAGCTCGGCATCGCCACGGTCGCCGTGCATTCCACGGCGGACGCCGAGGCGATGCATGTGCGGCTCGCCGACGAGAGCGTGTGCATCGGCCCGCCGGCGGCGCGCAACAGCTATCTCAACAGCCACGGCATTCTCTCGGCGGCCAGCATCACCGGGGCGGACGCGATCCACCCCGGCTACGGCTTCCTCAGCGAGAACGCCGATTTCGCCGAGATGGTGGAGGCGCACGGCCTCACCTTCATCGGCCCCTCGCCCGCGCATATCCGCATGATGGGCGACAAGATCGCCGCCAAGGAGGCGATGGCCGCTCTCGGCGTGCCGCTGGTCCCCGGCTCGGACGGCGCGGTGCCGGACCTCGCCACCGCCGCCGCCGTGGCCGAGCGTATCGGCTACCCCGTGCTGATCAAGGCGTCTGCCGGTGGCGGCGGACGCGGCATGAAGGTGGCGCAAGGCCCCGCTTCGCTCGAGGAGGCGTTCCGAATCGCCCGCACCGAGGCCCGCGCCGCATTCGGCAGCGACGCCGTCTATCTCGAAAAATATCTCGACCGCCCACGTCACATCGAATTGCAGATCCTGGCCGACGCGCAGGGCGACGTGGTCCACTTCGGAGAGCGGGACTGCAGCCTGCAGCGCCGCCACCAGAAACTGCTGGAGGAAGCCGGCTCCCCCGCCCTGTCCGCGCGGCAGCGCGAGCAACTCGGCACCACCGTCACCGCCGCGCTGTCCCGGCTCGGCTACCGCAACGCTGGCACGCTGGAGTTCCTGTATCAGGATGGCCAATTCGCCTTCATCGAAATGAACACGAGGCTTCAGGTCGAGCATCCGGTCACCGAGATGGTTGCCGGGGTGGACCTGGTGCGCGAGCAGATCCGCATCGCGGCCGGCGATCCTCTGGGCTACGCGCAATCCGATATCCGGCTGTCCGGCCATGCCATCGAGTGCCGGATCACTGCTGAGGACCCGGACAGCTTCGCGCCGTCTCCCGGTCGGGTCACGGCGTTCCATGCGCCGGGGGGGTTGGGCGTGCGGGTCGATTCCGCGTTGTACGCCGGATATCATGTGCCGCCCTATTACGACAGCATGGTCGCCAAGCTGATCGTGCACGCGCCCACCCGGCCGCAGGCGATCGCCCGGTTGCGCCGCGCACTCGACGAATTCGCTGTCATTGGCATCAAGACCACGATCCCGCTGCATCGCCGGATCGTTGACGAGCCGGCGTTCCAGGCGGGCGACTACACGATCCACTGGCTCGAACGCTTCGTGGCAGGTTGACGCACACGCGGTAGGCCCGCCACGGACGGGCTTGTCCAGGGGCAAGCCCGTCCATGACGACAGCAGGCTACGCCTTCCCCGGGCAAAGACAACCCCCGCAGTTTCCCCTATCCGCAGTTTCCCCTATCATCGTTCCCCACGTAGACCGGTGGGGGACCCGGTGCAGGGGCAGCGAGAAATCATCCGTTTCCTCGCGCAGTGCGAGGCCGTCTGGCACCGCCGCTTTCCGGCGCTGCATCGCCGCGCCCAGTGGCACATCGCCAGCTATCTCTGCACCCGCGGTCGGACCGGCGCCGCCGTCGGTGAACTGTCTGGCATGGTCAAGCAGGTCTTTCTGCTCGACGACGCTACCGTGCGGGAACGCGTGTCGGAGATGGTTGCCCTCGGCCTCTGCACGCTCGACCCGCCCGACACAGCCGTTTCGGCGCGCACCATCGTGGTCCCGGCCCCACCGCTGCTCGAACAGTTCGACGCCTATCTGCTGGAACTCGCCGCTACCCTGTTATCGACAGTCACCGCGCTCGATCCCGCATTCCGCGCCGCCGCCCCCAGCCATATCGACGGGGAGTCCCGTCAGAGCCTGCTGCACGCCGTCGAGTGCTGCCGCAACGACACCATCGGCGCCCTGGAGCGCGTTTTCGATGAAACCGGGTTGTCCCGGGCACGCCGGCTGGATGCGCGCCGACATCTGCTGTCGGCGTCGCATTGGGGCTTGCTGCTGGAGGCACTGGCCCACCGCTACGGCATCGTCACCACGCCGCAAGATGGCGACGGCATACTGGCCGACCAGATGGCCGCCACGCTGCTGTCGCTGATCCGTCAGAACTTCCAGACCACCCGCGATCACATCGCCTATCTGATGCAACTCGGTCTGCTGGAACGCCGCCAGGGTCGCGCCTTGCGCGTGGCGCTGGCGGAGCCGGTCGCCCGCCAGTTCGACCGCGCCCTGGCCCAGGCCGCCGCCGAACTGCCGCGCATCACCCGCGGGATGCTGCAGCAAGAAACCGAAGCCGGACGCACCGCCACCGTTCGCACCCGGACTCGGCCAGGCGATGCCACTGACGGCCATGTCCTGCTGATCAGCCGCTCCAACGAACCGGACCGCGAGGTGCCGATCAGCACCGATCCCATCATTATCGGCCGCGCCCCAGGGAGTGGCGTCCTGCTCAGCGCCGTCGAGGTGTCGCGCGCCCATTGCCGGGTCGCGCTGACCGAGCACGGGGTGACGGCAACCGACCTCAATTCGACCAACGGAACCCTGATGGATGGTCGACGCATCACCGGCACCACCACACTGACACCGGAATCGGTGCTGCATATCGGTCCCTATCGCCTGGAGTACCAGCGCCGGGGCGTCCCTGACCCAGAGGCAACCATGCGCCCGCTTGGTGTACGCCAAACCGGATCGGCATAACGAACGACTGGTATGACCAACCGCAAGCGCATAGCATCGCAGCATAACAACCGGGGACCGCTCGAGCCGCTGCTGGGTCGAGGAGCCATGCATGACCCGCCGACTAGCCGCCATACTCGCCGCTGACGTTGCCGACTACTCGCGCCTGATGCATGAGGACGAGCAGGCGACTCACGCCCGCTTCACCGAGATCATGAACGTCGCCGTCGTGCCGGCACTCGCCAGTCATGGCGGCCGGGCCGTCAAAAGTACTGGCGACGGATTTCTCGCCGAATTCCCCAGCGCCGTAGAGGCCGTGCAATGCGCGCTGCAGTTCCAGA
>DATIMU010000297.1:0-2811 GCA_035475015.1 Acetobacteraceae bacterium | reverse complement strand
TAGTCTCCGAGCAGCACGGCGAGCGGCATCGTGTCGTGCCGCATCAACATGATCTGGCCCAACGTCCACCTCATCGCGTTGATGAAGAGGGTGAAGCGGGGCATCAGGCTGGTTGGGAGGAAGGGGGCGACGGCGGCCATGTCCCGGATATAGCGTTAGTGAATGAGAATGGCAAACGAAAGCACGCTTCGCCCCTCAGTCATCGCGAGCGGGCGCAGCCCGCTCGCAATGACCCGGTTGGTGTCGTTGGTGTCGCCGCGTCGCAACCGCGGGATGGCGAGGAGCGCGGCGACGCGGCCGTCGGTCAGGTCAGGAACACGCCACCGTTCACATGGATGGTCTGCCCGGTGACGTAGCCGCCCTCCGGCCCAACCAGCATTCGCACCATCGCGGCGATCTCGTCCGGGGTTGCCTTGCGCTTGAGCGGGATCTTCTCGTTGCCGAGGGTTCCCGGCAGCGCGCCCGCCGAAGCGCCGCGCACCGTGTCCACGGCACCCGGCGCCACGCAATTACAGGTGATCCGGTGTGGCGCGAGCTCGATGGCGAGCGCCCGCATCAGCCCCTCCAGCCCCGCCTTGGAGGCCGAGACGTGGCAGCGATTGGGGGTTCCGACATGCGTCGAGATGCCCGACAGCGCGACGATCGCGCCGCCGCCGCGCGGGATCATGTGCGGCACGGCGGCGCGGGCCACGATGAAGGCGCCGTCCAACGCGACCGACAGGATCTCCCGCCACTCCTCCAGCTTCATGTCGAGGAATGCGGTCTGGCGGCGCAGGCCGGCGTTGCTGACCAGGATGTCGAGCCCGCCCATCGCCGCGACCGTCTGCTCGATCATCCGCCCAACGGCGGCCGGGTCCGTGACGTCGGCGATGCAGCCGATCGCCTGGCCGCCCAGCGCATTGATCTCGCCGACCACCGCGTCGACCACCACTTGATCTCGCCGGCCGTTGACCACCACCGAGGCGCCGTCGCGCGCCAGGCGCAGCGCGATCGCGCGGCCGATGTTCTTGCCCGCGCCCGTGACCAGGGCGACTTTTCCAGCGAGCGGCTTGTCCATCCCGACCTCCCGTTGCGCAACCGACCTTGTCAGCTCACCGGCGTCTCGTAGAGCACCCGCAACACCACCATCCAGGGATAGCGGGTGTCGACCACCGTGCCGTCCGGCTCGGCGAGCTTGCCGTCCGGCGTGGTGGGAACGTGCTTCATCGTCACCGCGTCGTCCACGTTGCCGCCGATCACCGTGAGCTGGCCGGGTGCGGCCTGCACCACGAAGTCGCAATGCGCGGGGAACCGGCCGGCCGGCAGATTGTCGAAGCGGAGTGCGCCGGAACGGCCGCGCCCGGTGCAGATCAGATCGCCCAGGCGCGGCGCGTAGGCGTCCGGGCGCTCGGCGGTGATCACCCAACCTGAGGTCTGGCCGAGCGACATCTCGCGGGCGATGTCGATGTAGTCGGAATGGGTGGGCGAGTAGGGAAAGCGCGGTCCGGCCCCGGCGATCCGCATGACGTAGGAGACGAAAGCGGCGGACCAGGCGTAGCGGCCGTCCTCGTCGGCGAGGAATTCGACCCCGTTCTCGTCGTGCTTGCCGGTCCAGGCGACCTCCTTGTCGTTGGGGTCGACGCCGAGCCACCAGTATTCACCGACGCGCTGCCACATGCCGGGCCAGCGCTCGGGCTTCTGGTCCGGCTCGGGTGGCGGACGGCTGCCGGGCGGGTCGTCGTCCACGCCCTGCCCGAACATCCGCCATTCGCGCAGCGCGATCGCGACCACCGATGCGCGGGACAACGGCTCGTACGGCACCCGGGCGAAATCCGGCGCGTGCGCGTCGGACGGCACCGGTCGGGCTGCGTGTGTCGAGGTCGGAGGAGGTGGCGATGGACCGGCGCATCCGGCGAGCGCCAGCAACGCCAGCGCGGGTGCGAGGGGTCGCATCGCTACGCGGCCCGAAGCCGCGCCAGCCGGAACAGGGACAGGTCGAACGCGCTTTCGCCCGTCATCGCCAGATCCGCGAGGATTTCCCCGATCACGCTGCAGAATTTGTAGCCATGACCCGAGCAGGGCGAGGCGACCACCACCTGCCGGCACTCGGGCAGGGTGTCGATGACGAAATGCTCGTCGCTGGTGTTGGTGAACAGGCAGGGTGCCATGCCCATCGTGGCGCCTCCGGCGCGGGGAAAATAGCGTTGCACGGCGCCACGGAGCAGCGCCTCGTCGGCTTGTGTGCAGTCGCGGTTCATCGCGTCGGGATCGACCGTCTCGCCCAGATGATGGTAGCGGCCGATCTTGAGGCCGGGCATTCCCCAGACCGGGAGGCCGTAATAGCGGCCCTCATCGAACAAAGCGTTAAAGACGGGGAAGCGATCGGGACGGAACAGCGCCGGATCGTCCGGCTGGAACCAGCCGAGCACCTGGCGTTCCGGCACCGCCGCCCGGGCGAGCGGGGCGACGAACTGGCCGATCCACGCGCCGGCACTCACCACCAGCCGCCCGGCCTCGTAGCTGCCGTGTTCGGTGGTGACGCGCACACCGTCGCGCCAAGGCACCCAGCCGAGCACCCGCTCGCGCGCGCGGATGTCCGCGCCGTGTGCCTGTGCCAGCGTCACATGCGCGACGATGGCACGCTCGGAGGCGATGAAGCCGCCCTCGGGCTGGAACACCGCGCGATGCGAGGAGGGCAGTGCGTAACCGGGGAAGCGGGCGTTGACCTCCTCGCCCTCCAGCACCTCATGCCGCAGGCCATGCTCGGCGCAGGAGGCGAGCGAGCCCTGGAACACGGCACTGTCCGGCGGCCCGGTGTCGATCGATCCGGTC
>DATIMU010000296.1:0-1822 GCA_035475015.1 Acetobacteraceae bacterium | reverse complement strand
CGCCGCCACCCGCGCCTCGCTGCCACAGAGTACCACGGCGCGCTCGCCTGCCTCCAACGTGCGGCCGAGCAGGCGGGGGAGCGCCTCGTCCGGCCCGGTGCGCGTGAGGTGGTAGAAGCCGATCTCGGCCAAACCGGAATCAGCCCTCGTAATGCTCGGCCACGAGCCGGTCGAGCAGGCGGACGCCGAACGCGGTGGCACCCTTGGGCCGGGTCGGCGCGTCCTTCGACGACCAGGCCATGCCGGCGATGTCGAGATGCGCCCACGGCTTGCCGTTGACGAAACGCTGGATGAACTGCGCGCCGGTAATCGAACCCGCGGGCCGGCCGCCGACATTCTTCATGTCCGCGATGTCCGACTTGATCTGCTTGTCGTACTCGTCGCCGAGCGGCATCCGCCATAGCTTCTCGCCGCTGTCGAGCCCCGCCGCGAGCAGCTTGCCGGCCAGCGCGTCGTCGTTGCTGAACAGCCCGGCGTGCTCGTGGCCAAGCCCGATGATGATGGCGCCCGTCAGCGTGGCAAGATCGACCATGAAGGCGGGGTCGAAACGCTGCTGGCAGTACCACAGCGCGTCGGCCAGCACGAGGCGGCCCTCGGCGTCGGTGTTGATGACCTCGATGGTCTGGCCGGACAGGCTCTTCACCACGTCGCCCGGCCGCTGCGCGGTGGCCGAGGGCATGTTCTCGACCAGGCCGACGATGCCCACCACGTCGGCGCGGGCCTTACGCCCCGCCAGCGCCGCCATCAGGCCGATCACGGCCCCGGCGCCGGCCATGTCCCACTTCATGTCCTCCATGCCGCCGGCCGGCTTGATGCTGATGCCACCGGTGTCGAACGTCACGCCCTTGCCGACGAAGGCGAGCGGCTTTTGCGGCGGCGCACCGCGCGCGCCGTGCCACTGCATCACCACCACGCGCGGCTCGTTGGCGCTGCCCTGCGAGACGCCGAGCAGCGCGCCGAAGCCGAGCTTCTGCAACTCGCCCGGCCCGAGCACTTCCACCTCGACGCCGAGCTCGCGCAGGCCCTCGCAGCGGCGCGCCATCTCGGCTGGGTTGAGGATGTTGGCCGGCTCGCTCACCAGGTCGCGCGACAGGAACACGCCCTTGGCCACCGCCTCGTGCGGCGCGAAGGCGGCGGTGGCGGCGGCGTTGTCGTCGACCAGCACCGCGAGCTCGGTGAGCTTCGGCTTGTCCTCGGGCTTCTCCTTGGTGCGGTAGCGGTCGAAGCGGTAGCTGCGCAGCACCGCGCCGAGGGCGACGTTGGCCGCCTGCTCGGCACTCAGCCCGTCGGCGGCGAGCGAGGCGGTGCTGTCGCGGGAGAGGGCTGCGAGCGCGTGGCCGCCGGCCTCCTCCAGCCCGCGCCGGGTCAGCGCGTCGCGCTTGCCGATCCCGACCGCGACGACGCGCGACAGGCCGGCGCCGGGGGCCAGGATGGTGCAGGTCTTGCCCTTGCCGCCGGTGAACCCCGCCGCGTCGAAAGCCCGGCTGATCGCCCCATTGGTGGCGCCGTTGGCGTGCTCCCATAGTCCGGAGGGTAGATCGCCCTCGCCGACCAGCAGCACGAGCGCGCCCGAGCGCGGCAGGACGGGCTTGGCGAAGGCGATGTCGAGCATGACCGGGTGTCTCCGAATGGCGTTCGCGAACTCTAGCAGCGGGGCGGCGCTTTGCCAGGGTCAAGCGGCTTGGCTATCACCGGCACCCATGACGGACCACGCGCCGGAAACCGAACTGCTCGCCGCCGACCCGGCGGGCATCGTGCGTGCCGCCGCCTTGCTGCGCGAAGGCGCGCTGGTCGCGTTCGGCACCGAGACGGTCTACGGCCT
>DATIMU010000295.1:0-2707 GCA_035475015.1 Acetobacteraceae bacterium | reverse complement strand
CACGGTGCAGACCAGTGAAGACGCGACGAGGAAATTCCTGTTCCGCTTCCGTGACGGGCAGGAGGCGGAGACCGTCTACATCCCCGACCGCGAGGAGGATCGCGGCGCGGTCTGCATCTCGTCCCAGGTCGGCTGCACGCTGTCCTGCCGATTCTGCCACACCGGCACCCAGGCGCTGGTGCGCAATCTCGGCGCCGCCGAGATCGTTGGGCAGTTCATGGCGGCGCGCGATGCCTATGGCGAGTGGCCGAGCCCCAAGGGCGAGACGCCGCGCCTGCTCTCGACCATCGTGCTGATGGGCATGGGCGAGCCGCTGTACAACTACGAGAACGTGGCCAAGGCCATGACCATCGTGATGGACAACGAGGGCATCGGCCTGTCGCGCCGGCGCATCACGCTGTCCACCTCCGGCGTGGTGCCGATGATCGAGCGGTGCGGCGCGGAGCTCGGGGTCAACCTCGCCGTCTCGCTGCACGCCGTGCGCGACGAGCTGCGCGACGAGCTGGTACCGCTCAACCGCAAATACCCGATCGCCGAGCTGATCGCGGCGTGCCGCCGTTACCCCGCCGCGTCCAACGCCCGGCGGATCACGTTTGAATATGTCATGCTGCGCGGCGTCAACGACACCCCGGCCGATGCGCGCGAACTGGTGCGGCTGATCGCCGGCATCCCAGCCAAGGTCAACCTGATCCCGTTCAACCCGTGGCCCGGCAGCCGCTTCGAGACCAGCACCGCGGCGGCGATCGACCGTTTCGCCGGGATCGTGATGGACGCCGGCTTCTCCTCGCCGGTGCGCAGCCCGCGCGGACAGGACATCTTGGCGGCCTGTGGGCAACTTCGCACGGACAGCCGGCGGAGCCGGGATGAGACCGACCCTCGGCGGAGCCGGGACGAGACCGCCCCTCGGCGGAGCCGACCGGCTGCCTGAGGAGCGCCCAGCCGCCCTGCCGCTGAAGCTGCTGGCGGCGGCGGGCTTCCTTTCCTCGGCGGGGGCCCGCATCGTCGATCCGCTGCTGGCGCCCATCGCCAAGGATTTCCACGCGACGGTGCCGCAGGTCTCCATCCTGATCGCCGCCTTCGTGCTGCCGTATGGGTTGAACCAGATCATCCTCGGCCCGGTGGGCGACCGCTTCGGCAAGCTCCGGGTGATGTTGGGCGCGCTGATCGGCTACACGGTGTTCACCGGCGCCTGCTCCCTGTCCGCCAATCTTCCCGCGCTCACCGTGCTGCGCGCCTGCGCCGGGGCGTCGAGCGCCGGCCTGATCCCCGTCTGCCTCGCCTATATCGGCGACGCCGTGCCCTACGCGCTGCGCCAGGAGACGGTGAGCCGGTTCCTCACCGGCGTCGTGCTTGCGCAGACCCTGTCCGGGCCGATCGGCGGCCTGTTCGGCGACCATGTCGGCTGGCGCGGCGTGTTCGTCCTGCTGGCGGCGTGCGGCGCGGTGGTCGCCGCGAGCCTCGCGCTGCGCATCCGCTCCCTGCCGGACCGGCGCGGCGTCGCGAGCTTCCGGCGGGAGAACTATGTCGCGATGGCGGTGACCCCGTTCGCCCGCCAGTTGCTGATAGCGACCGTGGTGGAGGGCGCGCTGCTGCCGGGCTGCTTTCCATTCATCGCGCCCTATCTGGCGCAGCATTTCGGCCTGTCCTATGGCGTGGTCGGGCTGATCCTCGCCGCTTTCGGGATCGGCGCGTTCGGCTACACCCTGTACGCCCGCAGCCTGATCGCGCATCTCGGCGAGAGCGGTCAGATCCTGCTCGGCGGCGGCCTGATCGCCGCCGTCCTGGTGCTCGGCATGACCAGTCCGAGCTGGCTGGTGTTCATCGTGGTGCAGGCCGGGATCGGGCTGGGCTATTTCGCGCTGCACACGGTGATGCAGGCACGCGCCACCGAGCTGCTGCCAGACGCGCGCTCGACGGCGGTTTCCACCTTCGTGTTCCTGCTGTTCCTCGGCCAGGCGGTCGGCGCGCTCGGGATGGGTGCGGCGATCGCCGCGTTCGGCTACCGGACGGCGTTCCTCGGCGACGCCGCCGGGATCATCCTGCTGACGCTGTGGCTCGCCCGCTTCATGCATCGCACCGGTCAGCAGGCGGACGGCGGCGACGCGCTGGTGGCGAAGCGGAGCAGGCAGGCGCCGTAGCGCTCGGCGAACGCCTGACTGGCGCCGCCGCCGTGCCCGACGAAGCCGGCGGGCCGGTCGATCAGCAGCAGGGCGCCGATATGCGGGCGCAGCGCGTCGAGAGCGCGCACCCGGTCGTCGAGGTTCCCGGCGAACAGGTCGCCGCCGAACTCGGCCACCGCGAGCCGCAAATGGGGCGCGTCAGCCTCGTCGATGATGCGCCTGAGGTCGTCGGCCTGGCGCAGATAGAGCGAGCTCGACGCGGTGCCCTGCGCCGCCGGCGAGAACGCGATCACCACATCCGCCGCCCCGGCCGCATCGAGCATCTGCAGGCTGGTCCAGCCGCCGCGCGATTCGCCCCCGGCGACGATCCGCCGGTATCCCATGCGGCGCAGCTCGGCCAACCCGTCGCGCAGCCAGCCGGCGGCGCGGTTGGGCTCGTCGGCCAGCGGGTAGCGGTCGAACCGGATCACGTCGAAGCCGGCATTGTTGAACGGCCGCACGTTCGCCTGCGGCTGCTGGCCGCGATTGTCGGTGTCGATTGCCGGCCCCTTGCCGTGCGACCAGACATAGACCCCCGCCGCGGCCTG
>DATIMU010000294.1:0-2874 GCA_035475015.1 Acetobacteraceae bacterium | reverse complement strand
CCTGCTTGGGCTGCACCCGCGCCGGCCGGGGCCTGGGCGGCGGCGGCGGACGGCGCTTCTCGATCACCTTGGGCGGCGGTGGAGGCAGGGCCACCTCCGGCTGCGGGACAGCCGGGAGTTCCTGCTCCGGGATCGCCTCGTTTATGACCGGCTCGGGCTCGGGAGGCGGCGGCTCGACGACGGGCTGTGGCTCCGGCGGGGCTGGCTCCGGCGGGGCTGGCTCGGGCGGGGCTGGCGCTGGCTCGGCAACAGGCGGCGCGGCTTGCGGCTCCGAGACGGCCGGTGCCGGCTCGGGCTCCATGTCGATCGTCAATGCCGGGGCCGCGGCCGGAGACTCCATGGGCGCGCGCGCGATCAGCCAGAGCATCGTGGCGGCGTGCAGCGCGAGCACGACGAGCAGGCCGGCGATCCAGCGCCAGGCCTCCCGGCCGAGGCCAGGCGGGGCGGCAAGCGACCTGCTCACTTGCGCTCCTCGTGCTCCATCCCGACCAGCGCCACCTTCAGGTAGCCGGCGTCGCGCAGCGCGTTCATCGCCGCCATCAAATCGCCGTACGGAACCACGCGGTCGGCGCGCAGGAACACCCGCTGCGTCTTGTCGCCGCCCGTCGCCGCATCGAGCGAGGTCCCAAGCGCTTCGCGCGCCACCGGCGTTTCTCCGAGCAGGAGCGACAGATCGGGGCGGAGGGTGAGGTACAGCGGATGGTCGGGCCGAGGCTGTGGCGCCGCCGTCGAGGCCGGCAGATCGACCGGCACATCGACGGTCGCCAGCGGCGCGGCCACCATGAAGATGATGAGCAAGACGAGGATCACGTCGATGAACGGCGTGACGTTGATCTCGTGGTTCTCGGCAAGATCCTCCGTGGACTGCTGGAAGCGGATCGCCACGGCCTCACTCCGCCGCGCTGTGCAGGCGAACCGGCGCCATCGGCCTTCGCTCGACGTGCCGGCGGTCGAGGTCGCGGCCGGCCAGGGCAAGGATCGCGGCGCAGAGGTCGGCGAGCAGCGCCCGATAGCCGCCGATCGCGCGTGCGAAGATGTTGTAGATCACGACAGCGGGGATCGCGGCGAACAGGCCGAAGGCGGTCGCCAGCAGCGCCTCGGCGATGCCCGGCGCCACCACGGCAAGGTTCGTCGTCTGCGCCCGGGAGATCCCGACGAAGCTGTTCATGATGCCCCACACCGTGCCCGACAAGCCGATGAACGGCGCCGTCGCGCCGATGCTGGCGAGCACGCCGGTCCCGCGCGTCATGCGCCGCCCGAGCGCCGCCTCGGCGCGCTGCAGCCGGCCGGCGATCCGCTCCTTGACGCCCTCGGCGGGGAGGCCTTCGGACGTCGCCATCTCGGCCCGAGTCGCGGCGACGAAGCCATCGGCAACGCCGGTCAGCGCCAGCCCATCGAGCGTGCGTGTCGCCTCGGCGGAGGCGAGCGCGGCCCTGAGGGCGCGTCGGGCGAGGATGAGCTCGAATGCCTTGACGAGCAGGATGGTCCAGGTCGCGACCGAGGCCAGCAGCAAGCCGATCATCACCGCCTTCACCACGATGTCGGCGGACTGGAACATGCCCCAGGGCGTGAGGTCGGTCGGGGGCAGCTGCGCGAGAATTGGCATTGCGGGATCCGTGTCCAGTTGATCGGGTCTAGGCGCCGGAATTCAGCGCCGCCGCGCGGGCGCCGGCGGTGCGTCGGCGGTTGCGCTGGCGGAGCAGCCACATCGCGCAGCCGGTGGCGGCGAAGAGCGGGATCGCGACACCGGCCGCGATCGTCATGGCCCGCCATATCGGGCCGAGGCTGATGGCCTGGTGCAGATCGTGCGTCCAGCGCAGCACGCGCTCGCCGGCCGACTGCGTTGTCGGCGACTGCACCTGGACCACGCGCGCCGCCCAGGGATCGACCGCCACCGTCACCAACGATACGGTGCCCGCCGTGTCACGAGGTCCGAGCAGGATCCGGACCGCCTCGGTCGAGCGGCCCGGCAGGAGAATGCCGCGAAGTCGCGCGCCGGGGGTGGTATCGAGGGCTACCGAAGCCGCCTGGTCGAGATCGGCAACGGCGGTCGGATCGGCCGGCGGCGCAATGCGCGGAACCGATGGCGGAGCGACGCCGAGCGTGGCGCGCGTGGTCTGCGGAAACGCTAGCGCCACGCCCGTGGCCGCGGAGGCGAGCAGCATGAGCGCGGTCCAGCCGCCCGCCGCACCGTGCAATCGGCGCTGCAGGCGCCAGCCACGCGCAGACGGGCCTACCGTGAACGCGGCGCGCCACTCGCCGGGGCCCGGCCACCACAGCACGACACCGAGAACCGCGATTGCCAACAGACCGAGACCGATCCAGCCGTTGATCTGCCGTCCGCCCCAATCCTCGAGCAGGAAGTTGGTGTGCAGCCGCCGCAGCCAGCCGAGCGGCCCCGCATTCGCCGGCTCCGTCGATACGATCGCCAGCGTCACCGGATCGATGCGCAGCGCGACGCCGGCGCCCCGCTGCGGACCGGAACGCGGAACGAGGGTGACGGTGGCTGGCGTGCTGCCCTCGGGCGGGGCGTAGCGGCCCGGCCGCATCCCCTCGGGCGCCGCTGCACGCGCCGCGGCAACGATGCGGTTGATCGAAAGCGGGGCCGTCGCCGGATCGGTGGCCGGCGAGAACGAGGGCGCGAACGACGGCGCGAACGACGGCGCGAGAGCAAGGATCGCGCCGGTCAGCCCTTGGACGAGCACCGGCGCGGCCAGCAACAGCCCGAGCCACCGGTGCAGGATGCGCAACCGGCGCATCAGGTGTCCGCCCAGCGGCGCAGCAGGTTGTGGTACACGCCGGTGAGCTGCACGAGCGCGGGCTCGCCGGGGGCTGCGCTCGTGAGGCGTTGGATCGCCGTATCGAGGTCGAACA
>DATIMU010000293.1:0-2098 GCA_035475015.1 Acetobacteraceae bacterium | reverse complement strand
ACCCGCGCCGCCGGGCATGAGTTCCTCATCTCCCTGCCGATGGAGCCGCAAGGCTATCCGCTGAACGACGCGGGCGATCATGCGCTGCTCACCGCCGTGACCCCGGAACTGAACCGATCACGGCTCGACTGGGCGCTTTCCCGCATCACCGGCTATGTCGGCGCGACCGGCGCGCTCGGCCTGCTGCGGGGCGAGCGTTTCGCGGGATCGCCCCAGATGGCCCCGGTGCTCGCCGATCTGAACGATCGCGGGCTGCTCTACGTGGACGGGCGGCCCGGCCGCCCGCCGGTGCCGTCGGCATGGAGCCGCGGCGTCGACCTGGTGATCGACGAGCCGGCGGTGCGCACCGAGATCGAGGCCAAACTCGCCGCGCTGGAGCAGATCGCGCGCGACAAGGGCAGCGCGCTCGGATTGGCCGGAGCCACAAGGCCGATCACCGTGGACCGGCTCGCGGCCTGGACCAACGGCCTGGCGGCCAGGGGCTTCGCGTTGGCGCCGGTCAGCGCGATCGTGGTCGCCCCCCGGCCAGCGGTGCCGGACGCCAGGGATGTGGGCGCGAAGGATTTGGCCACGAAGGGCTCCGCCGATGACCGAGCACGCTGATCTGCCGTACCGTCCGAATGTCGGCGCGGTCTTGTTCGGTCCGGCGGGACAGGTGTTCGTCGCGCGCCGGGCACGTTTTCCCAACGCCGAGGGGCCGGCGGGGGGCTGGCAGCTGCCGCAGGGCGGCATCGACCCGGACGAGGACCCGCGCGGCGCCGTGCTGCGCGAACTGGCCGAGGAGATCGGCACCGACCGCGCGGAGATCATCGGCGAGCATCCCGACTGGCTCACCTACGATCTGCCGCCGCATCTCGTCGGCGTGGCGCTCGGCGGCCGCTTTCGCGGGCAGCGTCAACGCTGGTTCGCCTTGCGTTTCATCGGCACGGATGCCGACATCCGCCTCGACGCCGACCCGCACCCCGAATTCGACGCCTGGCGCTGGGCGGCGCTGCGCGATCTCCCGTCGCTCGCGGTGCCCTTCAAGCGGCCGATCTACGAGGTGCTCG
Organism: Acetobacteraceae bacterium; assembly: GCA_035475015.1. Lineage (GTDB taxonomy): Bacteria > Pseudomonadota > Alphaproteobacteria > Acetobacterales > Acetobacteraceae > JAFKFI01. Next base: position 1,049 of record DATIMU010000293.1, on the reverse strand, counting down.
CGAGCTCCTTCGCGCGTTTTGCCGGGCAGTAACATGGCGGAATGAATTCCGCCCTTCGTCACTCCTCCCCGGGCCGCTTGCCATCCAGCGTGTCGCGCCGGCGCTGTTCCTCGCGCCGATCGTTCTCCTTCGCCGCGCCGGTGCGGCCGTGGCGGACGCGGTTCTCCCGGGCCAGCCGGGCGGCCTCCTCGCGCTCGCGCTGCTTCTTCGCCCGTTTGAGGTTGACGATCTCGACCATCGAGCCATCCTGAAGAGGGTACGAAGCGAATTCAACGGGGAAGAACCGCCGATGGGCACCACTATCGACCTGACATCAGCCGACGGGCACAGCTTCTCGGCGTACACCGCCGGCGACGCGAAGGCGCCGCGCGGGGTCGTCGTCATCCAGGAGATCTTCGGCGTCAACCATCACATCCGCGACATGGTCGACCGGTTCGCGGCGAAAGGCTACGCGGCGATCGCGCCGGCGCTGTTCGACCGCGCGCAGCGCGGCGTGGAGCTGGGCTACACCCCGGACGACATCAGCGCCGGGCGCGAGCTGCGCATGAAGCTGAAGGATTCCGCCGTGATGGCCGACGTGGAGGCCGCCGCCAACCACCTCTCCGGCAAGAAGCTCGGCATCGTGGGCTATTGCTTCGGCGGCACGGTCGCCTGGTGGGGTGCGACGCGCACCAGCAAGTTCGCCGCATCCTCCTGCTGGTATGGCGGCGGCATCCCGGGCACCAAGAATGAACGCCCGAACTGCCCGACGCAGATGCATTTCGGCGAGAGGGACGCCTCCATCCCGATGACCGACGTGGACGCCGTCCGCGCCGCCCAGCCCGGGGTGGAGATCTATGTCTACGACGGCGCGCAGCACGGCTTCGGCTGCGACGAGCGGGGCAGCTACAGCAAGCCCGACTACGAGGTGGCGCAGCAGCGCACGCTGGATTTCTTCGCCAAGCATCTCGGCTGACCTGGGGCTGAGCCGGCGGCGGAGGGGACCGGTTCCCCTCCTGCCGTGCCTGTCGCAGCCGCGTGAACCCAATGCGGGCACGCGCGTTCCTTTC
>DATIMU010000292.1:0-2478 GCA_035475015.1 Acetobacteraceae bacterium | reverse complement strand
ATGCTTGCGCGCGAAGGCGACGATCTCGCGATAGAACTCGATGTCGGCCAGATAGGCGGTCGGGTTCGAGGGGAAATTGACGATCAGCGCGGTCGGCTTCGGCACCGAGTGGCGCACCGCGCGGTCGAGCGCGCTCAGCATATCGTCGTCCGGCGTCGCGGGGACGCTGCGCACCGAGGCGCCGGCGATGATGAAGCCGAACTGGTGGATCGGGTAGGACGGGTTGGGCACCAGGATGGTGTCGCCCGGGCTGGTGATCGCGGCGGCGAGGTTGGCCAGCCCCTCCTTGGAGCCGAGTGTCGCGATCACCTCGGTCTCGGGGTCGAGCTTCACGCCAAAGCGCCGCCCGTAATAGCCGGCGAGCGCGCGGCGCAGGCCGGGGATGCCCTTGCTCACCGAATAGCGGTGGGTGCGCGGGTCTTGCACGGCTTCCACCAGCTTGGCGACGATGTGCGGCGGCGTCGGGCTATCGGGGTTGCCCATGCCGAGGTCGATGACGTCCTCCCCCGCGCCGCGCGCTCGCGCCTTGGCCGAGTTCACCTCGGCGAACACGTAAGGGGGCAGGCGGCGGATGCGGTGGAATTCGTCGGACATCGAGGGGCTTTCGCGAGGGGTTGACTATTCTATCAGACGCGCAACGCCGCCGCGACCGGAGGCTTGCGCGTCGACCCGCACCGAGGCGGCGGGCACGCCATCCGTCGCCAGCGCCGCGGCCATCGCCTGGGCGCGGCTCAGTCCGAGGGTGAGCGCGGCGGACTGCGCTTGTGGGTCGGCCGAGGCCGCCTCGCCGAAGCCCGTCACCAGGACCGTCGCACTCTTGCGGGTGCCGGCGAGCGCCTTCAGCGCGGCGGCGGAATCGGCCGGCAGCACCGCCGACCCCGGCTCGAAGCCGACCGGCACCGGCTGGCCGACCTCCTTGGGCGCCGTCGCCACGGCGGCGGGTTTCGGCGGCGCGGTCGGCGGCGGGCTGGGCCGCGCGACCGCCGAGGTGGGCGCACCGGGAAGCGTGGGAGGCATGGGCGGCGTCGTGGGCAGGGCCGGCGGTGCCGCGGCGTCCTGGGCGCTGGTCGACCCGGGCACGTCGGAACCCGGCGGCGGCGCGAGCGGCGCGCTGCCCACCTGCCCGACCGGCGCGGTGCTCGGCGGGGTGGCATTCTTGGCCGGCGGCGGCGCGGGCGGGGCGGTCGCCGCATCGAGCGAGGCGCTCGCCGCATCGGCCGAGGCGGCCGGCGCGGGTGGCGGGGCGGAGCCGCGGCCGAACAAGGCGGGCGAGGCGGTGGGCGAGGATGGATCGGGCAGCGGCGCCGAGGCGGCGGCGTATTGCGCGTTGGCCCGGTCGGCGACCAGCGCGTCGGCGATCTGCTGGTGCAGCTTCATGTCCGGCGAGGCCGGCTTGTCGGGGACGGTGGCAAGGTTCGGATAGGCCTGGTCGGCACCCGGCGGCGGCGGCCGCTGCTCGGCGATGGCGCCACCCTGCAGCCCGTGCCACCACTCCACGGGATTGATCGAACTCGGCAGGGACGAGCAACCCGAGAGAAGCAGGACACACGCCGCTGCCGTTGAAAATCGGCAACCGACGCCCTTCATCCTATGTGTGGGGACGATCTGCCCCTCGCGCCGCGCTTCCAGGTGATGCGCCCCGAGAGGTTGCGCCCCGCTTCCGCTTATCATACGTCGAAACGCTCCCACGCTGCTGCGCCGGTTTAGCGGCTGACGGTGCGAACGGAAAGGATGCCCGATGGCCGAGCCGGAAAAACCCGAAGCGCACGCCTTCAAGCTGCCCGACCCGGCGGTCATCACCCGCTCCATGGCCGATGTCGCCGAACGCTCGCAGCGCATCGTCGGCGAGTGGCTGAAGCGGCAGGCGCAGGAGAAGAGAAGCCCGGATCCGCTCAACATCGGCAGCGCCTTTCTCGAGATGACGGCCCGGCTGATGGCCAATCCCGCGACGCTCCTGCAAGCCCAGATCGGCTTCTGGCAGGACTACCTGACGCTCTGGCAGAACACCGCGCGGCGCATGATGGGGATGGAATCCGCGCCGGTCATCGACGCGCCGGCCGGCGACCGCCGCTTCAAGGACGACGCCTGGCGCGAGAACGAGGTGTTCGACTTCATCAAGCAGTCCTACCTGCTCTCCGCGCGCTACGTGCAGGACGTGGTCAAGCACGTCGACGGGCTCGACCCCAAGACCGCGCAGAAGGTGGATTTCTATTCGCGCCAGTTCGTCGACGCGATGAGCCCGAGCAATTTCCTGTTCACCAACCCCGAGGTGCTGCGCAAGACCGCAGAGAGCGGCGGCGAGAATTTGCTCAAGGGGCTCAACAACCTGCTCACCGATCTCGAGCGCGGCAAGGGCCAGCTGCGCATCAAGATGACCGACATGGAGGCGTTCAAGTTCGGCGAGAACATCGCCGTGACACCGGGCAAGGTGGTCTACCAGAACGACCTGATGCAGCTCATCCAGTACGCGCCGAGCAC
>DATIMU010000291.1:0-11692 GCA_035475015.1 Acetobacteraceae bacterium | reverse complement strand
GATCTTCTGGCCCTTGAACTGCTTCCAGTCGAAGGCGCTCTGCGCCCCCACCCTCTCGACGATGGCGGGCGCGGCCAGCAGGCCGGCAGACACCTGCAGCAGGCGACGACGACGGATCATCCATTCCTCCCCATTGGCCCGTTCGGACCCTGGGGAGAGGCTAGACCGGCAAAGTCGCTCTAGGAAGCCAGTGCGGCAAGAGCTTCGGCCAAATCGAACCCCGCGTCGCAGAGCGTATCCAGACCGATCGGGCAAACGCGCCTATCGAGTGCCGTCTCTATCCGGCCTGCCTGGCCTTCTCGCCGCAGAGCCAGAAGGTCGGCGTGGGCCTGACGAACCGCCTGCCGCCAGATCTGGTCGAGATCGATTCGGGATTTCATCGCTGGCGAGATCGCGTCCAGCAATTGGAAGTGCCAATTGCGAACCTCGCTGGCCCAGTGCGCGACCGCTTCCGCATCAGGGTCGGACCATGTCTTGACGAGATGGACAAGGATTAGCCGCAGCAGGCTCTTGACGGTATTGAACTCACTTCGCCCCACGCTCTCGATCTCCTCGGCGATATTCTCAAGATCGAGGTCGTTCGGCAGGTCCCGTCGCGCCGCGAGCTGGCGCAGCACCTTCGCCTGATGCTCCGACCAGGCGAGGATATCCTCATCGTACAGGCTGGTCTCACCCATTCCACCCTCCGGCATGGCCGATCTGGGCGCCTGGTCGGGAAGACGCAAGCTCAATCGTCCCGGTGGACACGCTCCATGCGCTCGTGGCGCTCCTGGGCCTCGATGGAGAGGGTGGCGATCGGGCGCGCCTCCAGCCGGCGCAGGCCGATCGGCTCGCCGGTCTCCTCGCAATAGCCGTAGGTGCCGGTCTCGATCCGCAACAGGGCCTGGTCGATCTTGGCGATCAGCTTGCGGGCGCGGTCCCGGGTGCGGAGCTCCAAGGCGCGGTCGGTCTCGACGCTCGCGCGGTCGGTGATGTCGGCCTCGTGGATGCCGCCTTCGGAGAGGCTGGCCAGGGTCCCGTCCGCCTCGCGGAGCAAATCGGCACGCCATCTTAACAGTTTCTGGCGGAAATACTCGACCTGCGGAGGGTTCATGAACTCCTCCGCGTCCGAGGGGCGGTAGTCAGGGGGCAGAGTCACCATCATGCGCGCCGATCCTGCATTCTTGTCCGAAGCCCAACTTGCGTTCCGGGGCTTCGGTGCCCCCGAGCCGGTGCCGGGTCGTGTCGCGCGGGCTTATAGCGGCGCAAGACTATTGCGCCAAGAGCTCATACCGAAACGTTCGAGAACCTCCCATGAAACCGTTGCGTCAAATCAGTGTCGGCGGCGGGCCAGCTCGATCGAGGCACGCAGCGCGATCGCGGCGACCACCTGCCGCAGGCCGGGATCGGACGCCGCCGGGATCTCGGCGGACAACGCGGCGAGCCGGCCGAGCTCGTCCTCGCCGCCGCCTTCCCCGCCCAGCATGGCACGCTGCAGGGCGGCGAGGAGCTGCAGCATCGCATGGCCGTGGCGTCGGGCGGCGCGGTCGCGCACCGGCTCGGCTCCTGCCTCCTGCAGAGCCAATATGGAGCCCAGGGCCACGGGAATGGCCGCGGATGCCGCGCCGGCTCCACTGGGCGCGCCGGCCCCGAGAGAAAACCCGCCGACGGTTTGCCCCGGCCTGGCGCGACCCGCGCCACCGGCGGTCATGCGGCCCACGCCCGATACACTGCTCATGCCATCCAGCTCCCATCCCTGCCCGGCTTGCCGTGCCGCCCGGCAGCTCCTGCCGGGGTGCCCGGCCCGCTTTTGCCGGTATTCCCGCCCGCCTGCCCTGGCACGGGCTTTGCCAAGCCAGACCCAGAGACTGACGCGCAATCCTTTCCCCCTCGCTACCGAGGTGCCCTTGTCCCGCCTGTCCCGCCGTATCCTGCCGGCCCTTCTCCTGACCGTCCTGACCGTGGGGACGGCGCCCCTGTCGCAAGCGGCGGCGGAGGTGCGGATCAAGGACATCGCGGACGTCGAGGGGGTACGGGAGAACCAGCTGGTGGGCTATGGCTTGGTCGTGGGGCTCAACGGCACCGGCGACAAGCTCGACAATGCCGTGTTCACCCGCCAATCCCTGATCGGGATGCTGGAGCGCCTCGGGGTCAACACCCGCGACCAGGAAGCCAACCTCAAGACGAAGAACGTCGCGGCGGTGATGGTGACGGCCGACCTGCCGGCGTTCGCGCGCAGCGGCAGCCGCATCGATGTCGCGGTGTCCGCCCTCGGGGATGCCACCAACCTCACCGGCGGCACCCTGCTGGTGACACCGCTGCTCGCCGCCGACGGCGAGGTGTACGGGGTGGCGCAGGGCGCGCTGAGCACCGGCGCGATCGCCGCCCGGGGTGCGGCCCAGTCGGTCACGCGCGGCGTGCCGACCGCCGGACGCATCGCCAACGGGGCGACGGTCGAGCGCGAGGTGGCGTTCCGGCTCGACAAGAGCGCCGGGCTGCGCCTCGGCCTGCGCAACCCGGACCTCACCACCGCACGCCGTATCGCGGAAGCGGTCAACCGCGTGCTGGGCGGCGGGGTAGCGCGGGCGATCGACCCGCGGACGGTGGCGCTCGATCTCCACGGACGCGACCCGATCGACGCCCTGGCGCGCCTCGAGGATGTGCGGGTAGAGCCGGACAACGCGGCCGTAGTGGTGATCGACGAGGCCAGCGGCACCGTCGTGATGGGCGCCAACGTCCGGGTCAGCACGGTGGCGATCGCCCAGGGCAACCTGACGATCCGGGTGACCGAGACGCCCGAGGTGAGCCAGCCCGGGCCTCTGTCGAACGGCAAGACCAAGGTGGTGCCGCGCACCGACATCCAGATCGACGACCAGCATGACCGCAAGCTCGGCATCGTCCAGGGCAGCGTGACGCTGCGCGACCTGGTGGCCAGCCTCAATGCGCTCGGCGTCGGGCCGCGCGACCTCATCAGCATTCTCCAGGCGATCAAGGCGGCCGGCGCGCTGCAAGCCGATCTGCAGGTGCGATGATGACCGTCGGCATCTTTCCGGCGGCCATCCCGCCCGTCGCCACCAGCCTGCCCGAGGCCCAGGTCGCCAAGGCGTGGAAGGCCGCGCAGGATTTCGAGGCGATGGCGCTGGGACAGCTGCTGCAGCCGATGTTCGCGACGGTCGACACGTCGCACGGCCCGTTCGGCGGCGGCTCGGGCGAGGACGCGTGGAAACCGATGTTCATCGACGCGATCGGCAAAAGCCTGGCGGCGCACGGCGGCATCGGCATCGCCCGCCCGGTCTTCGCGGAAATGCTGCGCGCCCAGGAGGCCCGAACCCAGGATCGGGGGGCCCAGGACGTCCGGATCGCACCATCGGAGACACAGGAATGAGCCCAGCGCTGATCGACGCCGCCATTCGGCTGGCCGACGCACTCGCCCGCGAAAATCAGGCGCTGGCGGCACTCGACCTGCCCCGTGCGGCCGGCATGTTGGCCGACAAGCAGCGCGCGGCGGATGCGTTCCTCGCCGCGCAAGCCCTGCTGCAGAACGGCGCGCCCGCCGCCGAGCCGAATGCCGCCGCGAAGGACGTGGCCGCGCGTCTCGGGACGCTCGCCGAGGAGAACCGCCGGCTGCTCGAGCGCGCGATCGCCGTGCAAGGACGGGTGATCGGCACGCTGGCGCGCGCGGTGCGACCCGCGGCGCTGGGCTACGGCGCGCATGGCGGGCGGACGGTCGCCAGCCGACCCGGGGCGATCGCCCTTTCCGCGCGGGCCTGACCGGCTACCGCATCGGCCGGCCGCATGATACTGCGGCGAGATGGAAGCGCTGGACCCGGACATTTGGCGGCGCCTGCTGCGTCGCTGCCCCGATGACGCGCATCTGTCCCCGCTGTACGGCCCGGTGATCGCCCCGCCGACCTCGCCCGACGGCTGCTTCGTGCTCGGCCGGATCGCCCAATCGCTGGACGGGCGCATCGCGACCGTCTCGGGCCAATCCCAGTGGATCACCGGCCGCGAGGACATCGAGCACACGCACCGGCTCCGCGCGCTGTCCGACGCCGTCGTGATCGGCGCCGCGACGGTCAGGGCGGATGATCCGCAACTGACCACACGGCACGTCGAGGGCCCCTCCCCGGTGCGCGTGGTGCTGGACACCGACCGGCGGCTCGACAACGGTTATCGCGTGTTCCGCGACGGGCCGGAGACCTTGCTGCTCTGCGCCGCCGACGCGCCGGGACCGGAGACGCATGGCCACGCCCGGACGATCCGGCTGCCCCGGTCGGGCCGCGGGCTCGACATCTCCAGCATGTTGCCGATGCTCGCGGCGCGCGGCCTGCGCCGGGTCTTCGTCGAGGGCGGCGGGGTGACGGTGTCGCGCTTTCTCGCGGCCGGCGCCCTGGATCGGCTGCATGTCATCGTCGCCCCATTGCTGCTCGGCTCCGGCATCCCCGCATTCACCCTGCCCGACACGGCGGCGCTGGCCGACGGGATGCGCCTCCACTGGTCGATGCATCGGGTCGGGTCCGATCTGCTGCTGGACATCCCGCTCGACCGGGCGCGCCCCGCGTCATGCCGCTGACGGCTCGCGCATTCTGGACCGTGGCGCCGGGACGCGGCGAGATCCGCGAGGAGCGGCTCGATCCGCCGACCGACGACCAACGCCTGGTCCGCGTCGTGGCGAGCGGCGTGTCGCGTGGCACCGAGGCGATCGTCTTTGCCGGGCGCGTGCCCGCCAGCCAGCACGCGACGATGCGGGCGCCGCTGATGGGCGGCGGCTTTTCGTTCCCGGTCAAATACGGCTACAGCGCCGTGGGCTTGCTGGCCGGCGGCGAGCGCGTCTTCGTACTGCATCCGCACCAGGACCGCTTCGTCGCGCCGGCCGCGATGTGCATTCCGGTGCCCGACGCGGTGCCGACCTGGCGCGCCGTGCTCGCCGCGAACATGGAAACCGCGCTGAACGTGATGTGGGACGCGGCGCCGCTGGCCGGCGAGCGGATCATGGTGATCGGCGGCGGCACGGTCGGCCTGCTCGCCGCCTCGCTGCTCGCGCGGATGCCGGGCGCGAACGTCGTCGTGGTGGACAGCAATCAAGCGCGGGAAGGCCTGGCGCGCGGCCTGGGATGCGCGTTCGCCACACCGGATACGGCACCGGACGGACAGGAGCTTCTCGTCCATGCCTCCGGCAGCGAAGCGGGCCTGCGCCTGGCACTCTCTCGTGCCACGTTCGAGGCGCGCATCGTCGAGGCGAGCTGGTTCGGCGACGGCGCCCCTGCCCTGCCGCTCGGTGAAGCCTTCCACGCGCGCCGACTGCGGCTGATCTCTTCGCAGGTCGGCGCGGTGGCACCCGCGATGCGCCACCGCCGCAGCCACGCCGAACGCCTGGCGCTGGCGCTCGGCCTGCTGACCAACCCCGCGTACGACGCGCTGTTGCAAGGCCCGACGCAGTTCGAGATGCTGCCCGCCGCCATGCCGCGCATCCTGGCGCCGGGCGGCCTCTGCCATGTCGTCACCTACGGAGCCGATGCATGTACAGCGTGACCGTCTGCGACCACATCATGACCGCGCACAGCTTCCAAGGCGAGGCGTTCGGGCGCGCGGCGCGGCTGCACGGCATCACCCTGGTCGTCGAGGCGGAGTTCCGCGCCGCCGAGCTCGACGAGCTGCAGCTGCTCGTCGACATCGGACTCGCGAAGACCGAACTCCGCCGCGTGCTGGACCCGCTCGACTACAGCAATCTCGATGACAACCCCGCCTTCGCCGGCAAGAACACGACGATCGAGTACCTCGCCCGCCATCTCCACGGATTGCTCGCGCAAGCGTGCCGCGAGGGACGGCTCGGCCCGGGCGGCGGGCGCCTGTCGGGCCTCAAGGTCGTGTTGCGCGAGAGCCCGGTTGCTTGGGCGGCGTTCGAGGGACCGGTGCTCTGATGCGGGTCGCCTTCATCGCGCCGCTGCCGTTCACCACGCTGTCGGGCGGCTACGCCTACGACCGCCGGATGATCGCCGGGCTGCGTGCGGCCGGACATGCGGTGGACGCGATCGAGCTGAGCGGCGATCACCCGCTCACCGATGCGGAGGCGCGAAACGCCGCCACGCGGGCCTGGGCCGCGCTCGCGACGGACGCGCACCCGGTGATCGACGGACTGGCGCTGCCGGCGTTCGCCGATCTCGCGGAGCAGCTTGCGGCGCGCGGAGCAGTCGGGCTGATCCATCATCCGACGGCGCTCGAGACCGGGTTCACCGAGGAGCAGCGCGAGACCCTGCGCGCCGCCGAGCGACGCCTGATGCCCATGCTGAGCCGCGTGATCGTCACCAGCGAGCCGACCGCCGAGCGCCTCTGCGCCGATTTCGGCGTCTCGCGCGACCGCGTGGTCGTGGTCGTGCCGGGCACCCACGACGCGCCCCGCAGCACGGGTACGGCGGGAAACGGATGTAGCATCCTCTCGGTCGGCACACTCGTCCCGCGCAAGGGCCATGACGTGCTCATGCGTGCGCTCGCGCGGCTGTTCGATCTCGACTGGCGCCTGACCATCGCGGGTTCCGCCGAGCGCGACCCGGTGCACGCGCGCACCCTCTCGGCACTCGCGGAGGAGCTCGGCATCGCCAGCCGGGTGCATTTCGCCGGCGAGATCGGCGACGCCGAACTCGAACGGCTGTGGCGCGAGGCCGATCTGTTCGCGCTGGCGACCTATTGGGAGGGCTACGGCATGGCGATCGCCGAGGCGCTGAAGCGTGGCCTGCCCGTGGCGGTCACGGCGGGCGGCGCGGCGGCATCGCTGGTGCCGATCGAGGGCGGCGTCGTCTGCGAGCCCGGCGATCATGATGGATTGTCCAAGGCGCTGCGGCGCCTGATCTTCGGCCACGGCCTGCGCAGCGCGATGAGCGACGTGGCGTGGGAAGCCGGGCAGGCGCTGCCGACATGGACGGCGCAGACCGACGCATTCGTCGCCGCTCTCGAGCTTGCTTGACCAGCGGGGCTTGACCAGCGGGGCTTGACCAGCGGGACGTGATCGGCGGGCTTGCCATCCGCGCCGGGCGCCGCGACATACTGGCGGTTCCGGCATAGGAGCGCGACATGGCATCACAGGGGCCGCTGCTCGGCTGCATCGCGGACGATTTCACCGGCGCCACTGATCTCGCCTCCATGATCGTCAGGAACGGGATGCGCACCGTGCAGCTGATCGGCGTGCCGGGGAGCGACACGCCGGTGCCCGATGCCGATGCCGTGGTGGTGGCGCTGAAGTCGCGCACCGCGCCGGTCGCGCAGGCGGTGGGCGAAAGTCTGTTGGCGCTCGAATGGCTGCGGCGCGCCAGCTGCCGCCAGTTCTTCTTCAAATACTGCTCGACCTTCGACAGCACCGATGAGGGCAACATCGGACCCGTGGCCGACGCCCTCGTCGCGGCGCTCGATTGCGGCTTCGCGCTCGCCAACCCGGCCTTCCCGGCGAATGCGCGCAGCGTCTACCAGGGCCACCTGTTCGTCGGCGGCGCGCTGCTGAACGAGAGCGGGATGGAGAACCATCCGCTCACGCCGATGAAGGACGCGAATTTGGTGCGCGTGCTGGGGCGGCAGACCGACGGCACGGTCGGCCTGGTGCCCTACGCGACGGTCGAGCAGGGTGCCGACGCGATCCGGCGCGCCATGACAGCGCTGAAGGAGCAGGGGCGGCGCTACGCCATCGTGGATGCGGTGAGCGACGCGCATCTCATCGAGATTGGCCGCGCCGCCGAGCACCACGCACTCATCACCGGCGGCTCGGGCGTGGCGATGGGGCTGCCGGAGAACTTTCGCCGCGCCGGCGTGCTGCCGGCACGCACCGACTCCGCTGCGTTGCCGAGCGTCTCCGGACATGCGGCGGTGTTGGCTGGTTCGTGCTCGCGGGCGACGCTGTTCCAGATCGGCACGGCGCGCGAGCATGTGCCGACACTGGAACTCGATCCGCTAGGCACGCCGGATGCCGCCGCACTCAGCGCGCACGCATTGGCGTGGGCGGAGGGCAGACTGGAGACCCGACCCGTGGTGATCGCCGCCTCCGCGCCGCCCGACAAGGTCGCGGCGTTGCAGCAGCGGCTTGGTCGCGACGCGGCGGGAGCGCTGGTCGAGCACGCGCTCGCCGCGATTGCCGAGGGCCTGGTCGCACGCGGCGTGCGGCGCATGGTGGTGGCCGGCGGGGAGACGTCGGGCGCCGTCGTGTCCCGCCTCGGCGTGCGCAGCCTGCGCATCGGCGCCGAGATCGACCCAGGCGTGCCGTGGACTTATGCCGAAGGGGCCGCCGCGCCGCTGCTGCTCGCGCTCAAATCCGGCAATTTCGGCGCGCGCGACTTCTTCCTGAAAGCCTTCCAGCAATCCGGTTGACGGAGCGCGCCATGACCGAGGACGACCAGCGGCATCTGCTCGTGGAGTTGGCGCGCAGCCTGTTCGCGCGCGGCTTTTCCGTGGGGAGCGCCGGCAATATCAGCCTGCGCCTCGCCGACGGCTACCTCATCACGCCGACCAACTCCTCGCTGGGCAGGCTCGATCCGGCGCGGCTGTCGCGGCTCGACGCGAATTTCCATCACGTCGGCGGCGACCCGCCATCGAAGGAGGTGTTCATGCACCGCGCCTTCTACGCGACGCGGCGAGAAGCGGGTGCGGTCGTACATCTGCACTCGACAATGGCAACGGCGGTGGCTTGCCTGCCGGATGTGGACGCGGCCAATCCGATCCCGCCGCTGACACCCTATTTCGTCATGCGCGTCGGTCGGCGGATGCCGGTGGTGCGCTATTTCCGCCCGGGCGATCCGGCGATGGAGCCGGCGATCGCGGAGGCGGCGCAGGACGCGCGCGCGGTGCTGCTGGCCAATCATGGGCCGGTGGTGTCCGGCAAGACGCTCACGGACGCCGTGTACGCCGCCGAGGAGCTCGAGGAGGCGGCCAAGCTGTTCCTGATGCTGCGTGGCGCCACGCCCCGACTGCTGACGCCGCCGCAGGTCGATGATCTGCTCGCCAGCTTCGGCTGACTGGCCGGTATGGCTGAAACGAGGAAGGGCGCCCTTGGGCGCCCTTCCGTCATGATGAGGACCGATCGAAGTTCGATCGCTTCACGCCACCCCTTCCGTCATCGCGAGCCGCGCAGCGGCGTGGCGATCCATCGTGCCCACGGACGGGCGGCCGCCTGGATTGCCGCGTCGCTTCGCTCCTCGCAATGACGCAAATGGTCCAACGTCAGCCGATCTCGCCTTAGCTGATCGACTCGGTGGAGGATTCCGGCGAGCCCTGCTCCATCTCGGGCGTCATGGTCTCCGGCATGACGGTCTTGCGCGGCCGGCGGGTCGCGGGCTTCGCGGCGGGGGTCCGGCGCGTGACGGTGCGCTTCGCGGCGGGCTTGGCCGCGGCGGCGCGGCGCGTCGTCGGTGCCTTCTTCGCCGCGGCGGTGGTGCGACGGGTCGCGGCGGGCTTCGCGGCGGTCTTGCGGGCCGTTGTCGCCTTGCGTGCCGTGGTCGTCGCCTTGCGCGCCGTCGTCGTCTTGCGGGCGGCCGTCGCGCGGGTCGTCTTGCGTCCGGTCGCCGTGCGGCTGGCGGCGGCGGTGCGCGTCGCGGGCTTGCGGGTGGCGGTCTTGCGCGTCGCCGGCTTCGCCGTCTTGCGGGCGGCCGTCGCGCGCGTCGCGGTCTTGCGGGCGACCGGCTTCTTCGCGGCGGTCGCGCGCTTCGGCGCGGCCTTGCGGGTTGCGGTCGTCTTCTTGGCGGCGGGCGTGCGCTTCGTGGCCGTTGTCTTGCGCGTGCCGGTGGCCCGTGTTCCGGTCGCCCGGGTTGTCGTGCGTGTCGACGTTTTCCGTGTGCCCGTCCGCATGGCCTGCGCCTGAGCGCGTGGGCGATCGGTGGTGGTGTCTTCGCTACTCACTGTGCGAACTCCTTGTTCATGCCCTTGCCAGGGACCTCGACGCCCTTGTGTCAGGGCCGTTGTGTCGGGGAACGTGCGATAACGGAACGGCCGTTCCAGCAACCGGTTCCGAGTTTATCCGCATTCGCCGGCATTGCCGCGCCTGCGGACGCCTGTTGATCGGGCCGGTGACCGGAGCGGCGCCCCCAAGGTATCCCGACGCAACTACGCGGCAGGACTGTGGCGATCGACCGACGTATCCGACGAGAAGCGCCTTCGCGCCCCAAGCCCCACCACCGCGTCCCTCCAGGCGTCGGATCGCGCAGCGGCCGCGTGCGGAGCCGCCGCGATCCTTCCATTCAGCGCGGGTCGACATCTTCACACGATGCTCGGCCGGCTGTGCGTCGCCTGAACAAAGCTGCGGTCAATGGACCGTCCTTCTTTGCATGTGCGCAGAACCGAACGAATCGTCGAATCGGGCGCACACATGCCGTTTCCGCTATTCCGCCTCTGACATTCGCATGTCAACAAAAAGCAACCGATTCAACCTGTGCGCGGCGAAAAAATTCGCGTCGGATGCAAGTGCGCCGGCGCGGACACAAAGAAGCCGCCGCGACGAAGCTCGTCACGGCGGCTTTTGCGGCGTTCGAAGCGAGTGCTGCGTGCGTCAGCGACGCTGTGCCAAGGGCACGAACCGCATATCCTCGGGGCCGACATAGTTCGCCGTCGGGCGGATGATCTTGCCGTCGATGCGCTGCTCGATGACGTGCGCGCTCCAGCCCGACGTGCGGGCGATGACGAACAGCGGCGTGAACATCTCGGTCGGCACGCCCATCATGTGATAGCTGACCGCGCTGAACCAATCGAGGTTGGCGAACATCTTCTTGGCGTCCGCCATCACCGCCTCGATCCGGTCGGCGATGGCGAACATCGCCGTCGAGCCGGCTTCTTCCGACAGGTGCCGCGCGACGCCCTTGATGACTTTGTTCCTGGGGTCGGCGATCGTGTAGACGGGATGGCCAAAGCCGATCACGACCTCCTTGTTCGCCACCCGCTTGCGGATGTCCGCCTCCGCCTCGTCGGGGCTGTCGTAGCGCTTCTGGATCTCGAAGGAGACCTCGTTGGCGCCGCCATGCTTGGGCCCGCGCAGCGCGCCGATGCCGGCGGTGATCGCCGAGTACATGTCGGCGCCCGTTCCCGCGACCACCCGACAGGTAAAGGTGGAGGCGTTGAACTCGTGCTCGGCGTAGAGGATCAGCGAGGTGTGCATCGAGCGCACCCACAGCTCGCTCGGCTTGCGGCCGTGCAGCAGGTGCAGGAAATGCCCGCCGATGCTGTCGTCGTCGGTCTCCACCTCGATGCGCCGGCCGTTATGCGCGTGGTGGAACCAGTAGAGCAGCATGGAGCCGAGCGAGGCCATCAGGCGGTCGGCAATCTCGCGCGCGCCGGGATGGTTGTGGTCCTCCTTCTCGGGCAGCACGCAGCCCAGCGCCGAGACGCCGCTGCGCATCACGTCCATCGGGTGCGCCGCCGCCGGCAGCGCCTCCAGCGACGCCTTCACGGAGGCGGGCAGGCCGCGCCTGGCGCGCAGCTTGGCCTTGTACGCCCGCAGCTCGGCGGCGTTGGGCAGCGTGCCGTGCACCAGGAGATGCGCGATCTCCTCGAACTCGCAGGTCTCGGCGACGTCCAGGATGTCGTAACCGCGATAGTGCAGGTCGTTGCCGGTGCGCCCGACGGTGCAGAGCGCCGTGTTGCCGGCCACGACGCCGGACAGTGCGACGGATTTCTTGGGTCGGTTGGCCGTATTCTGGGTGCCCGGAATTTGCGTATCGCTCACTGTGTTTTCTCCCTTCTCTCAGAA
>DATIMU010000290.1:0-2988 GCA_035475015.1 Acetobacteraceae bacterium | reverse complement strand
GGTGGACTTGCCGGAGCCGCTGCGCCCCAGGAGCGCAACAAACTCGCCGGGTGCTATGTCGAGGTTGAGCCGGTCGAGCACCGTGTTCTCGCCGAACCGGCGCGTGAGATCGGCGATGCGGACGCCGCTCATGTGCGGCCTCCGATCACCGAGGGTCGCCAGACCAGCGCCGCCCGCTCGACGCTGCGGACCAGCTGGTCGGCGGCGAGGCCGAGGAATGCGTAGACCAGCAGCCCGACCATGATGATGTCGGTACGCAGGAACTCGCGGGCGTTCATCATCATGTAGCCGATGCCGCTATCGGCGTTGATCTGCTCGCCGACCACCAGGCTGAGCCACGCCACGCCCACCGCGTAGCGCAGCCCGACCAGCGCGGAGGGCAGGGCGCCCGGCAGGATGACGTGGCGGATCAGCCCCGCGCGCGACAGGCCGAGGGTGCGCGCCGCTTCGACCAGCTTGGGATCGACGCCGCGGATGCCGGCATAGAGATTGAGGTAGATCGGGAACAGCGCGCCGAGGGCGACGAGGGCGATCTTCGGCGTCTCGCCGATGCCGAACCACAGGATGAACAGCGGCACCAGGGCGAGATGCGGCATGGTGCGGATCATCTGCAGCGGCGCGTCGATCGCCTCCTCGCCGATGCGCGACAGCCCGGCGATGAGTGCGGCGCCGGTGCCGATGACGACGGCGATGCCGAGCCCGATGCCGACGCGGCCGAGCGAGACTAGCAGATTTTGTTGCAACTCGCCCGAGCCCAGCAGCGTGACCATGCTGGTCAGGATCGCACTCGGCGCGGCGACGGTGCGGGTCGGGATGAGGCCCAGCATGGAGCCGGCCTGCCAGGCGAGGATCAGCAACGCGGCGGTGGCGAAGCGGCGCAGATGACGGACCTGCACGCGCCGCCAGCCGAGGCGGAAGCGGCCCGGCCAGGGAAGCGCCCGCGCGGTGAGTGATTGCGACATGATTACTCCTGGCGCCCGGGGAATGGGGCGCGGCTTGGGCGCGATTTTGTACGTCCACGCCGTCGCGTCAATAGGAAATACGAAATATTGTGGTGCTTATCGTAGATTACCACAGAATAAAAATGTGTAATTCGGCGGCTGCGGCTCTTGTTGCGGGCGAGCGGTCCGGGCAAACTCGGCCGGTCGTCGGTCCCGCGCGAGCGGGTGAAAAGGGAACGCCGTGCGCCCTGGCTGGATCTCGGTCCGGGGGCAAGTCGGCGGCTGCCCCCGCAACTGTCAGCGGTGAGCCGTTGGCCCGTCCGCTTCCGCAGGGAAGCGGGCCACTGAGCCCGAGGGCTCGGGAAGGCAGGGCCGGCGGCGTTGACCCGCGAGCCAGGAGACCTGCCGGCGTCGCGCTGACCAACGCTGCCGGGCGGGGCGCACCGGGGGCAGGAGACGACCCATGACCATCGCCAGCAATCTCGGCTTCCCCCGGATCGGCCGCCGGCGGGAGCTGAAATTCGCCCTGGAACGCCACTGGACCGGGGAGCTCGACGAGGCGGCCCTGCTCGCCGAGGCCGCCCGTCTGCGGGCGACGCACTGGCGGCTGCAACAGGGGCTCGGCGTCAGCCACGTCCCCTCGGGCGATTTTTCCCTCTATGACGGCGTGCTCGACACCGCCTGCATGATCGGCGCCATCCCGCCGGGCTACGGCTGGAGCGGCGGTGCGGTGTCGCTGGCCGCCTATTTCGCGCTCGCCCGAGGGGCGCACGGCCTCCCGGCGCTCGAGATGACCAAGTGGTTCGACACCAACTACCATTACCTCGTGCCGCGCCTCGGCGCCGGGCACCGCTTCGAGTTGACGGAGAATCGCCCGCTCGCGCTGTTCGAGGAGGCGCGCGCCGCCGGCACGCGCACGCGGCCCGTCCTGCTCGGCCCGGTCTCGTTCCTGTTGCTGTGCAAGCCGGCCGACGGCTCCGACCCGCTGGACCTGCTCGACGGCGTGCTGCCGGTCTACGCCCGCGTGCTGCGCGAACTGGCGGAGGCGGGCTGCACCTGGGTGCAGATGGACGAGCCCTGCCTCGCCCTCGACCTTCCCGAGAAGGCGCGGGTCGCCCTCGCCCTTGCCTACGGAGCCCTAGCGTGCCGGGGAGGGGAGGCGCCCGACATCCTGCTGGCGAGCTATTTCGGCGCGATGGGCGACAATCTCGCGACCGCCGTGCGGCTGCCGGTGGCCGGGCTGCATCTCGACCTGGTGCGGGGGGCCGCCGATCTCGACGCCGTGCTCGAAGCGGCGCGGCCGGAGCAGTGGCTGTCGCTGGGATTGGTGGACGGCCGCAACGTCTGGCGCACCGACCTGCGCGCCGCGCTGGCGACGGCGCAGCGCGTCGCGTCCGCGCGGGGCGGCGATCGGCGGCTGATGATCGCCCCCTCGTGTAGCCTGCTGCACGTGCCGGTGGATCTGGCGCAGGAGGACCGGCTCGATCCCGAGGTGAAAAGCTGGCTGGCCTTCGCGACGCAGAAGCTCGGTGAGGTGGCCGCCCTGGCGCGTGGCCTCGACGAAGGGGCGGCGGCGATCAAGCCGGCGCTGGAGGCGAGCGACGAGGCCGTGCGTTCGCGCCGGATGAGTGCTCGGGTGCATCGGCCGGAGGTCGCCGCGCGCGTGGTGGCGGCAACGCCCGGGATGGAGCGTCGCGCGCGCCCGTTCGCCGATCGTCGCGCGGAGCAGCAGGCGCGGCTCGGCTTGCCGGTCTTTCCCACCACCACGATCGGCTCCTTCCCGCAGACGGCGGAGGTGCGTCGCGCCCGCGCCGCGCTGGCACGCGGCGAGATGACCGAGGCCGCGTATGAGCAGGCGATCGAGGGCTGGATCGCCGAGGCGGTGCGCTGGCAGGAGGGCCTCGATCTCGACGTGCTGGTGCATGGCGAGTTCGAGCGCAACGACATGGTGAAGTATTTCGGCGAGCAGCTCGAAGGCTACGCCTTCACCCGGCACGGCTGGGTGCAGAGCTACGGCAGCCGATGCGTCGCCCCGCCGATCATCTGG
>DATIMU010000289.1:0-8427 GCA_035475015.1 Acetobacteraceae bacterium | reverse complement strand
GCGCGTCACCAACGGCGAGATGACGCTTGCCGCGTTGCTGATCGTGCTGATGGCGGGAACCGAAATCTTCCGGCCGCTGCGCGATCTCCGGAGCATCCTGCATCAGGGCCTGCTCGGTCAGTCGGCGGCGGCCGGCATTCTTTCGCTATTCGACGCCACGCCCACGCTGCCGCCGGGCGGCGCGCTGGCCCCCGCCGCACTTACACCGACCATTGCATTCGAGAACGTCGGCTTCGCGTATCCCGGCACCCGCCGGCCCGCGCATGAAGGGCTGAGCTTCGTGGTGGCCGCCGGCGAGCGGGTCGGCGTCGTCGGCGCGAGCGGGGCGGGCAAGTCCTCCATCGTGCGGCTGCTGCTGCGCGAGCACGCGGCGCAATCGGGCAGCATCCGCATCGGCGGCGTCGCGATCGGCGAGCTCGACCCCGACGCGCTGCGCGCCCGCATCGCCGTCGTGGCGCAGGACGCCACTCTGTTCCACGGCACCGTGGAAGAAAATTTGCGCCTCGGCCGGCCCGACGCGGGCGAGGCGGAGCTGCACGCCGCGGCACGCGCCGCGAACGCCCACGAGTTCATCACCGCGCTGCCCGAGGGCTATCGCACGGTGATCGGCGAGCGCGGCGCGCGCCTGTCGGGCGGCCAGCGACAGCGCCTCGCCATCGCCCGCGCCTTGCTGCGCGACGCACCGATCCTCATTCTCGACGAGGCGCTGTCCTCGGTCGACGCGGAGAACGAGGCGGCGATCCAGCAGGCGCTCGACCGGCTGATGCAGGGCCGCACCACGCTCATCCTGGCGCACCGACTGTCCAGCGTGATCGACGCCGACCGCATCCTCGTGCTCGACCAGGGCCGCGTCGCCGAGAGCGGCCGCCACGCCGAGCTGATGCGGGCGGATGGCCTCTATCGCCGCCTGATGGGCGGTCAGAGCGCCGATCCGGGTGCCGCCGCTCCGTTCAGCCCGGTCGGGCCCTCCGGCTCTCGCCCCGAAGCGGACTCGCCCGAGGCTGGGCCGCCGATACAGGAAATCAACGCCGACGCGGCGGCGGTGGGTTGGCCGCAGACCCTCGCGACCCTGGCTGGCTTCATCCGCCCGTGGCGTGGCCGGCTGGCGCTGACGGTCGGGCTCGGCATCGGCCGAGTCGCCGCGTTCATCGCGGTCGGTGCGTTCGGCGCGCTGATCGTCGCCGCGATCCGGGGGCAGGACCCGTTCGGCGGCCTCGCGATCGCGCTGCTCGTCGCGGCGCCGCTGGCCGCGCTCTGTCACTGGCTGGAATCCTGGCTGGCGCACGACATGGCGTATCGGCTGCTGGCCGAGATGCGGATCGCGCTGTTCGCGACGCTCGACCGGCTGGCCCCCGCCTATCTGCTGCGCCGGCGCTCCGGCGACCTCGTGGCCCTGGCGACGCAGGACATCGAGACGATCGAGTATTTCTACGCGCACACCGTCGCCCCGGCCTTCGTCGCGGTGCTGGTGCCGGCCTCGGTGCTCGGCGTTCTCGCGGCGATCTCCTGGCCGCTTGCCCTCGTGCTGCTGCCCTTCCTCGGCTACGCGCTGCTGGCGCCGCTCAGGGGCCGGGCGCGGATCGACCGGCTCGGGGCGGAGGCGCGCGACGCGCTCGGGCAGCTCGGTGCGCATGTCACCGAGACCATCCAGGGGCTTTCCGAGTTGCTCGCCTTCCAGGCCGCCGGACGCCGGGCCGCCGCGTTCATGGATGTCGCGCGGCGGGCCGGCACGGCGCGGCTGGCGCTCCTCGCCGATCTTTCCCGGCAATCCGTGGCCCTGGAGGCGGCGACCAGCCTCGGCGGGCTCGCCATCGCGGCGGTCGGCGCTCAGCTCGTGCTGTCCGGCGAGCTTGCCGCCGGGCTGCTGCCGCTTCTCGTGCTGGTCGGCATCGCGGCGTTCCTGCCGGTCTCCGAGATCGCCCAGGTGAGCCGCCAGCTCGCCGACACCATCGCCTCGACCCGCCGCCTGCATGTCGTGGAGAGCGAACCCGTGCGGATCGCCGACGGCCCGCTCGCCCCGCCCGCGCCGCGTGGCGGCTCCGAACTCCGCTTCGACGCGGTGCGCTTCGCCTATCCCGGCAGCGTCGCGCGCGCGCTCGACGGCGTCTCCTTCGACGCGCGGGCCGGCGCCACGGTCGCCCTGGTCGGCCCGTCGGGAGCGGGCAAGAGCACCGTCGCCAGCCTGCTCCTGCGCTTCTGGGACCCGGACGACGGCGCGGTGACGCTCGACGGGACCGATCTGCGCCGCCTGCAGCTCGACGCGCTGCGCGGCCGCGTCGCCTTGGTGGCGCAGGATACCTACCTGTTCAACGACACGCTGGAGGCCAACATCCGCCTCGCGCGCCCCGACGCCTCGCCCGAGGCCGTGGCGCGCGCGGTCGAGCAGGCAGCACTCGCCGGCTTCGTCGCCGGCCTGCCCGACGGGCTCGCGACCCGCGTCGGCGAGCGCGGCGTGCAGCTCTCGGGCGGCCAACGTCAGCGCGTCGCCATCGCGCGGGCCTTCCTCAAGGACGCGCCGGTGCTGGTGCTCGACGAGGCGACCTCGCATCTCGACGCGATCAGCGAGGCGCAGGTGCGCGCCGCCCTCGACCAGCTCATGCGCCACCGCACGACGCTGGTGATCGCGCATCGCCTGTCGACCATACGCGATGCCGATATTATCCTGGTGCTCGATCGTGGCCGTGTCGTCGAGCACGGCGGCCACGCCGAGTTGCTGTCGCGGCGTGGCGTCTATGCGCGCCTCGTCGGACAGCAGACGAGGTCGCACGCACTGACGGGGGATTGAGGCCGATGCGATGGGTGGCGGTTCTGGCCTGCGCGCTGCTCGCAGCCTTGTTGCCGAACGCGGCGGTGCGCGCCCAAGAGGCTCAGTCCGTGTCCCGCGTCGTCCTGTTCAGCGACCTGCATTTCAATCCGATGGACGATCCGAAGCTGGTCGATGCGCTGGCGCACGCCGAACCCGAGCAATGGCCGGCGATCTTTGCGCGCACGACCGACCGCATGACGGGCCATTACGGCAAGGACCCCGGCTGGGCGTTGATCCGCTCGGCGCTCGACGCGATGCATGACGCCGAGCCGCATCCCGCACTCGTCATGATCCTGGGCGATTTCCTCGGCCATCGCTTCCGCCCGCAGTTCGACGCCAGCGCGACGGACCATTCCGAGGCCGCGTTCCACGACTTCGTGCGCAAGACGATGGCGTTTATGGGCGAGGAGATCATGCGCCGCTTTCCCGCGACGCCGATCATTCCCGCGATCGGCAACGACGACGACGTTTGCGGCGATTACCAGCTCGAGCCGAACGGTCCGTTCCTCAAGGACACGCTGCCGACGATGCGCCGGATGTTGGGCGCCCGGGCGCCGGACGGCTTCGACGCGGCATGGACGGCGACCGGCAATTACAGCGTGCGGCATCCTACGGTGCCGGACGTGCGCATCGTGTTCGTCAACTCGGTCTATTTCTCGCGCAACTACAAGAACTCGTGCGGCGCCAAGGCGGCCGCCGATCCGGCGGCGGCGACGATGGGCTTCCTCACGGCGCAACTCGACGCGGCGCAAGCGGCGGGCGACAAGGTCTGGCTGATCTTTCACGTCCCGCCGGGTGCCGACGCCTACGCGACGCTGCACAATGGTTCCTGCCCGACCGCCCCGCTGATGATGTGGCGCCCGGAATACCAGGCGGCGTTCGACACCCTGATGCACGGTCATGCCGCGACCGTACTGGCGAGCTTCGCCGGACACACGCACATGGACGAGTTCCGCCTGATCGGCCCCGCCGACGCTTACGATGCGTTCACCCTGGTCACGCCCGCGATCAGCCCGATCTTCGAGCAGAACCCGGGCTTCCAGATCATCGAGCACAATGCCGCCGGCCGGCTGCTCGACCGTGACACGTACTATCTCGCCAACCTCGCGACCGCGGGTGCGGCCGAGCGGCCGGACTGGAAGGTCGAATATGGCTTCGATGCCAGATGGAACCTCCGTGGCATCGACTTGCTGACCCTCACCGAGCTGAACCACCGCCTCGCCACCGAGCCGGCCGATCGCGCACTCTGGACCTCGATCTTCCCGGTCGCCAACCCCTCGCTCTGGCACCTCAAGCACGGCGAGGAAAGCCCGCCGGAGCCGGTGTTCCGCGACTATTTCTGCGCCGAGTCAGCGGTCGGTACCGAGGCGTTCCGGCAGTGCTATTGCGGCGAGGGGGCGAAGTAGCGGCGGGTCAGAAGTCGCCGTGGGTCATGCGAACGGATGTCTCGCTTTTCCGGTGTGGCATCGAGATGAACGAGATCCGCTGCGCCGTCTCCTCGACCTCGTACATTCGGATCAGGCGCTCGCTCTGTAGCACCTGAGTTCGCGCGGTCGGCAGGAAAAAAATATTCACGTCGTCGGCTTCAAGCGCGAGGCAGGCGTCGAATTCGGTCGGCGGATAATCGGGCAGATTGCTGAGATCGTTCCCGCCCGGGATCATGGGCCGCTCGACGATCCACTCGGCCGTCGCCCCGGAGATTTCGAGCGGAACGACCCGGCCATTGTCCAGTGTGACCGACGGCGAGCTGGCCCAGACCGCGATCGCTTTCCCCTGGCTCAAATTGACCATGACCAGATGGACGAGTCGCGGGCTCACGGCGGTCAGCACCGATAAGACCTCGTTGCCCGGGTCAACCGCGAGCGGCATCGGCACCGGCAGCGTCTCTTGCGGATTCTCCCTGTCCCACCACTGAGTCCAGGCCTGGGCGACGGTGTTTCCCGGCGCGGTCGCGTCGTAGGTCGACGTGGTGCCGATCTGCGGCAAGGACGAGTTGAGGTAGCGTCGCTGCCCATCGAGACCGATCCATACCGAACAGTTGAATGGTCGTAACTTCACGGCCGGCGGCACGGGAGCTTGCTGCAGGTTATTGGGGACGGTCCAGATGCCCCAGATCTGCATGAACTTCTTGAACCGGTTCGCCGCGAGGTATGCTCCGGACCAGTTCAGGCTCGCCACGTAACGGCTGGGCCGTTGCACCAGTGCTTCCTCGCGGAAATACGGTCGATAGCCCAACTCGCTGAGCTGCGCGATGGTGAACGCGAATGAGTTCAGCGTCAGTGGCTGCCCAAAACCCCTCTGCCACGCCTCGTACACCCGTGGCTGCGATCTGGGGTCCGGCCGCGGCGGCAGGCCGTAGTAGAGCAACTCCTCCTGGCTCGCGTGCGACGGATCGAACCTCTTGTCGTCAGCGGGTACGGGAAATCCCCTGAAACGCCTCCGCAGCTCCTCGAAAACGACGACCAGTTCAGCCGTCGGCGCCCCATCCCCGCCGGTCACGGCCACTCCTCCTTCGCCTTGGCGAGCGCGTATTTGTAATAGGGCAGTGGGTCCGGCAGTGTCGGGGGGATCGGAATTGCGATGTTGGGCAGTGTGCCGAGCTGGGTATGGATATTCTCCGCCAGCTTGCGCCCGGCATCGGAGTCCGACGGATAGTGCAAGCCGGCGATCTCGCGGTTCCGCGCGATGCGATGTGCCAGCACCGTGAGATCCTGCTCCCACAAATTCGCCGCCGGATGCAGGCCGCCACGGGGTACCACCGGCAGCACGTCGATCAGGCAGAAAGCCATCAGCATCGACTGTGTCGCGTGACCGCTTGGGAACGAGGAGTGTCCCGGAACAGGGATCGGCGGCGCCAGCGCCGGACACAACTGCGACGGTCGTGGCCTCTTGAATGTGCCCTTGCAGTACATGACGGAAAACAGGGCGATGAGGTTCGCGATGTTCAGCAGGCGTACCGTGGCAGGGTGCGAGGTTGGGGTGATCGTCAGCAATTCCAGGAAGTAGCTGATGAACTCGTCGGCCTGCGCGAGTATCTCGCCGAGCGCGTCGGGGCGCTCGTCCTGGGCCGCGGTGGCCAAATCGTCGAGCTCGCCCGGTGTCTTGTTATCGTCCCACTTCGGCGGCGCAACGCCCGTCCAGCCCGCCTTTTCCACATACTCGCCGAGCGCCAACCAGGCATACCACTCGGCGGACCAATTCCGTTGCGGAAACTCCGCAAGCGGGAAGCGGTTTTTCTTGATCGGCTCGCCGGTGCTGTCGAGGAGCGTGACGAAGGGCAGGTCCACGCGGTCCGGAAGGAACCAGCCGAAGCCCATGCTCCCGGCATTGCCGGCACTTCCCGCGCTGCCCGCACTTCCCGCGCTGCCGGCACTTCCTGCGCTTCCGGCCATTTCGCTTCTCCCGGTTCTGTCGGCTGCCGCGCCCGTTCAAGGACGCATCATTCGGCTACCCCCGCCGCCTGAAGATGCTCGATGAAGCGCTCCCGCACCTTCCCCTGAAACGGGGTGCGAATTCGGACCTCGCTCAGCCGCGCCGTCGGATCGAGCGCGACCAACTTCCGCGCCGTGCTGCGCGCCTCGTCCATCTCGCCGGTTCCGACCAGGCTCGCCGCCAGCACGCGCAGGTTCGACGAGTTCCCGCCCGCGTGCGCCGCCGACATCCGGCCCCACGCTACCGCATCATCGTAACGCTCATCGAAATAGTACGCAATCGATAAAAAGTGCTCGTGCCAATAGGCTTCATGGCCGATCGGCGCCAGCCTGACGGCACGCTCGGTATGCGCGATGCATTTCGCATGGTCGCCAAGGTAGCCGTAGGTCAGGCCGCTCAGGCTCCAGGCCCATGCACAGCTCGATCCGGCGACCAGGGCGCGGTCGAGAATCTTGCGCGCGAGGTCGAACCGCTGCAGGAGATAGGATTGCACGTGTCCGTGGAATGCGAGGCCCAGGGCATCGTTCGGGTCGCGTTCCACCGCCATCGCGGCGGCCCGCGCGGCGGCCTCGATGTCGCGTATCCGATCGCCCGACCAGCCCTGGCCGATTCTCGCCATGTACAGATAGGCCATGTGGGAATAGGCGAGGGCGTAGCCGGGATCATGCGCGATTGCCTGGTACAGCTTGGTCTGCGCCTGGTCGATCGGCTCGCGCTCCATGCGGTAGAACAGGTCGAGCGCCTGCAGCGTCAGGTCGTACGCCGTCATGCTCTCGGGATGCTTGCGCAGCGCGCGGGAGAGCTCGCGGCCGCGCAGATGCGGCGCGATCGCGGTGGCCACCCGCAAGGCGATCCGATCCTGCAGATCGAACAGCTCGGCCAACGCCCCGTCGAACCGGTCGGCCCAGATCAGGTTGCCGGACGGCGCCTCGCTGAGCTCCACCGCGATGCGCAGCGCGCCGCCCTCGCGTCGCACGCTGCCGTGCAGCACGTAGCGGACGTCGAGCTCGTGGCCGACCCGCCGCACGTCGACCGGCCGGCGCGCGAAGCCGATGGTGGCGCTGCGCGAGATCACCAGCAGATCCTTGAGCCCGCCGAGCGCGCGGATGATGTCGTCCACCATGCCTTCCGCGAAATAGGCGTCGGACTGGTCCCGCTGCAGCGTGCGGAACGGCAGCACCGCGAGGGAAGGCCGGTATTCGACGCCAGCATCGGCGGTCGGCCCGGCGCTGAGTCGCGGCAGCGCCGGCATCCCGAGCCACGACGAACAGGAAGAGGCGCGGACGCCATAGGCCGGCACCGGCTCGCGAATGTTCTTGAGATGCTGCTCGCCGATGAATTCATAGCCCGCCGCCACGACGCGCCGCACCTGCTCGAACACCACGCTCGAAAGGCACACGCCGCCGGGCTCGGCGATCTGCTCCAGCCGCGCCGCGATATTCACCGCGTTGCCGCCGGTGCGATCCCTCTGCACCATGATCTCGCCGGAATTAATGCCGATCCTGAATGCAATGCGGTTGTCGGCCGGCAGCCGCGCGTTGCGCTTGCCGGCATCCGCCTGGATGCGCAGCGCGCATTTCAGCGCCTCCACCGCGCTCGGGAACTCGGCCATCAGGCCGTCGCCGGCGAAGGCGAATACCCGCCCGTGCGATTTCTCGATCTCGCGGAACACCCGGTCGAGCTCGGCGCCGACGCGCCGATGCGTCTCCTCCTCGGCGCGCACCATCAACGCGCTGTAGCCGGCGATGTCGGCGCCGAGAACCGCGGCGAGCCGCCGTTCGATCTTGTGTCCGCGGCCGGATCGCGCGGGGAGCGACGGCCTGAAATCTCCTCGGACCATGCTGTTCCCGATAGGAATCCGCAACGACGAGCCGTCGCGGTGGAGGCTTGCTTGCGCAAGCCCTGCGCGCGGCGAGATCACGGGACGGTTTCTTCGAAGTGGCAACATAGATCGCGAGTTTCTGTCCGAGCAATGCTCGATCGCCCCGGCAGCCCCGTTGGGCGACCTGCGCCGAGTGTGGACGACCCGCATACCAACTGATGTGAGGCAGCTCACATCGCGACCCGGAACGATGGCGCCGCCGGGCGAGGCGGCGAGACCCGCGCGGTGTGCTAGCCGCGCGGCCCCTCGAAGAACTCCTTCACCTTGGCGAAGAAGCCCTCGTTCTCGGGATGGCCCTTGTCGTTCG
>DATIMU010000288.1:0-5064 GCA_035475015.1 Acetobacteraceae bacterium | reverse complement strand
AGTCCGGCGCGGCGCCGCGCGCGAAGACGAGCGCCAAGCGGCCGACAGGTGCCAAGCGACCGGTCGCGCCGAAGCGGCCGGCGAGCCGCAAGACGGCGCCGAAAAGGCGATGAAAGGCATCGTTCCCGCCTTTCCGACCATCGCCGAAGCCGCCAGGCTGATCGCCGCCAAACGCCTCTCGCCGGTCGAGCTGATGCGGGCGCTGCTGGCGCGGATCGAGGCGGTCAACCCCAAGCTCGACGCCTTCATCACCGTCACCGCCGATCGCGCGCTCGCCGGGGCGCGCGCCGCCGAGCGGGCGCTGCGGGCGGGGCGCAAAGGGCGGCTGCTCGGCATTCCGCTCGCCTACAAGGACATCTTCGAGACCGCCGGCGTGCTGACCACGGCGTATTCCCGCCTGCTCGCAGAGAACGTGCCCGAGCGCGACGCGGAGACCGTGCGCCGACTGTCGGCCGCGGGGGCTCCGATGCTGGGCAAGCTCGCGACGCACGAATTCGCCGTCGGCGGCCCTTCCTTCGATCTGCCCTGGCCGCCGGCGCGCAATCCTTGGGACTTGCGGCGTTTCACCGGCGGGTCGAGCTCAGGCCCCGGGGCCGCGGTCGCGGCGGGGCTGTGCCTGGGCGCGCTGGGCTCCGATACCAGCGGCTCGATCCGCGTGCCGGCGGCGTATTGCGGCATAGCCGGGCTCAAGCCGACGCCCGGGCTGGTCTCGCGTCGGGGCGTGATCCCGCTGGCGCCCAGCCTCGACACGGTGGGACCGATGGCCTGGACGGCGGAGGATTGCGCGATCCTGCTCGACGTGCTGGCGGGCCTCGATCCGGACGATCCGGCCTCGGTCGCCGGCCCGGACGTGAGCTATGCGCGGGCGATCGCGAGCCCGGTCAAGGGAATGCGGATCGGCGTGCTGCGTCAGTTCTATGAGCGCGACGTCCCCGCCTCGACCGACGTGCAGAAGATGATGGCCGCCTCGCTCGCGGTGTTCCGTGGCCTCGGCTGCCGGGTGGAGGACGCGACCTTGCCGCCGGTGCGCGACTACAACGCGGTGGGTCGGCTCATCATCTCGGCCGAGGCCTACGCGATCCACGAGGCCAACCTCAAGACGCGGCTGGCCGACTTCTCGCGCGTGTTCCGGGTCCGCGTGCTGGCCGGGGGGCTGCTGCGGGCGGCCGACTACATCGCCGCGCAGCGCCGCCGCACCGACCTGATCGCGGCGACGGCGGCGGCGTTCGACCGGTTCGACGCGCTGATCTACCCGGCGACGGCCGGGGCGGCGCCGATGCTCACCGAGCAGCGCCCCGATGACGGTTTTCTTCGCCCGCTGCTGACGACGGTGGCCAATGTTGCCGCGGTGCCGGCGCTGGTGGTGTGCGGCGGCCGCACCACGGCGGGCTTGCCGCTCGGCCTCGAGATCATGGGTCCGGCCTGGGGCGACGCCACCGTGCTACGGCTCGGCCACCATTTCGAGCGGGCCACCGGCTCGCGGAGCACGCGGCCGACCCTGTGAGCGAGGGTCGGCGTAAGCGCGGGTCGGCTTCATTGATTGCTGGTCGGAGTGAGAGGATT
The DNA here is from genome assembly GCA_035475015.1 of Acetobacteraceae bacterium. Classification (GTDB taxonomy): domain Bacteria; phylum Pseudomonadota; class Alphaproteobacteria; order Acetobacterales; family Acetobacteraceae; genus JAFKFI01. Next base: position 3,501 of record DATIMU010000288.1, on the reverse strand, counting down.
CGAACCTCCGGCCCCTGCGTCCCGAACACAGTGCTCTACCAGGCTGAGCTACACTCCGGCCAAGGCGCGGCATATAGCGGCGCACGCGGGATCGGGCAAGCCGCCCGCGCTGCGCCGCCAAAAAATGCCGCGAGGATCAGGCGGCTAGGCTGCGAGATGTTGGCTCGGTCGAGCAGTACTTGCCGTTCTGGGTCAGATAGTCCCACACGTCGGGCTGCTCGTTGCCGACTCGGTCGAGCAGGCTGCCGAGCCCGCTGAAGCAGGGTTGCCGTGGGCCGTGATAGTCCACCAGCGGGCCGAGCGACTCGAAGCAGATCGAATTCGACTGCAGCAGCCGGAGGAGCGGCCGCTCCATGACGGCGCACCAGTGCGTTGTCCCGAGTTCATGGCTGAGCCTGACCAGGCCCTGCACCAGGCCCAACCGCATCAGGCCGGTCGAGAGGCCGCTGCGGCGCTCCTTCGAGATGGCGAATCGAGAGATCTCGACCGTCGACTCGATCGGGATGTCGCCCAGGACGCGCGGCCGGCAGACCGCCTGGAGGGGAAAGCTGTTCTCCGGCTCGTCGGCGGAGGCGAGCACCATCCGCACGGTTCCGACGATTTGCCCGAGGTCCCGGCTGACCAGAACGACGTGGCGGGAATGCTCGTCGTAGTCGTCGTATTCGAGATCGCCGATGCCTTCGAGATAACCTCGTTCGACGCAATAGACCTGATGTCTGAGTTGGTAAGATTGCCGGATCAGTGACGGTTCGTCCGCGATCACCACATCGAATTCGTCGCGAACGGCGAAGACCGCCTCTGCCAATGACATCTGATTCATTCTAGCTCCCCCGCTACACCAAAAGGCGCCTGTCGTGACCTGCGTACTGGGCGTCGATAGCTGGTTTTTAAGCCGGAACCGTCCAGTTCAGGTCCCAAAGGATTGTCGATCGGCCCCATAGGATCTTGGGCCGGTGTGTCGCTGCCCGAGCTTTTATCTCAGGACGTTGCCATCGTTTGGTGAAAACAATGGTCTGGTACTCGAACGTCTGCTCCCGACCCGGACATGCCGGCGATTGCATTCAGTCGTCTATCCGATTGCAGCCGGAAGGTCCATCACCGAGCCGTGATCGAGAGGTTAAATCTCGATCAACCGAGGATTGATCGATGCCTGATTATTTAGTCAAATGGTTGACAACTGGTGTACGACCCAAACGTTGCGATCGCGGCGGTTTGTGGCTCGGCGGTGTCTGTCACGCTGATATCACGGCCAGACGGTACCCGCCCATGTTACTAGAATCGCCTCGTCCAGAAGACCGGACTGAGCGACCGCCGCCCACCGTGCCTGACCGGCCTGATCGCGTAAGGTTGACCACCGCCGGCGAACCACCGCGCCGATCGCCTCGGGATGGTCGTCCGAGGCAGACACCCAGCCGATCGCCGTATCATTCGCGATCGGAAAGCAACTCTCGCCATCGTCGGATTCGGCCAGCACAATTCTGTTGGTCCCCGGCACCGGCGTCGCCGTGTAAGTAGAAGGCCAGAACTGGCCGGGCGTACGCCGATCGTTCCACCGCAAAGTAAAGAGATGCCGGGCGAGAGGAACAATGCTGCCCCCCGGGTCCGGCTGCCGCTGCTCGACCGCGAAGACGGTTCCCCTGGCCGGATCGGCCTGCGCGACCACATGCGCGCCGAGCCGCGGATGGCGGAGCTGCACCCGTTCGAGGAGGATGACCGCCACCGCCACGTCGAGTGACGAGCATAGCGGCGGGGGCGTCCCCAGATCCCATCCAGCCAGGACACGCTTAATTGACGGATTGATCCTGTTGCTGAACCAGCCCCGCAGCACGAGCCGTTCGGCGGTGGTGAACAGATCCGCGGAGGGCTCCAGACATGACCGTCCGCTCGGCATCGAGGCGGCTTTCGGCGGGGTGATCCCGGACATCAACGATCGTGCCGGCTGAAAGTTGTGCCCACGGCGATCGCGCCCGGACCCGCCTACAGCGAGTGCAACACGGTCGGGGCCGGCTCGGCCTCGTGGCCGTTCGTGCGACGATCGCCCTCGATCAGCTGCTCCAGCGGACGACGGGTGGACCGCGTCACCGGCAATCTCGGCAGCGGCTGCCCGATCCGGCCGATGAACACGAATTCGTCCGGGCCCTTGCCCAGGAGCTGACGGAATCGCGCGGCCAAGTTCCGCGACTTGCGGACCACCGCAGGATCGGCGGAGAACGCCGTATTCGCCTCGCCGTAATGCGCGAAGGCCAGGATGGCCAGCGCGGGCTGCACGGCGAGGCCGAGTTGGCTTGCCTCCAGCCAGAAGCGCTGCACCGCCTCGCCGACCCGCAGCAGCGCCGTCACGCGCTGCTCGGGCGCCGCATCGGGTTGGTTGGCCAGCCGCATCGTGAAGAAGGCGCCGCTGCCCACCCCAGGCAGCAGGTCGAGCTGGGCGGCGGTGCTCCAGGTGCCACCGAGGCGATTGAGCAGGCGCAACCGTGACCAGCGGGCCATTCCCCAGCGCATGATCGCGAGCGTCGCGCGGTCGAGGCCGACGGCGTCGCCGGGAATCCCGTCGGGGCTGTGCTTGCGCCGGAAATCCAGCATCCGGCGATGGACCTGATAGGCCTCCGGCGTGCGCAGGCGGATGTCCGTGGCACGGGCGCCGAGCAGGGCCAAGCGCAGCCGCTCGCCGAGCGATTGGTGCCATTCGAGGAGGAGTTCCGCCCCGGCGGCGTCCGTCAGGCACTGCTTCTCGTGCGCGGTCAGCGGCCGCGCGCGATAGCGTCGCCGGTCGACCGAGCGCTGCATGAGATGCGAGAGCCGGCGGTCCGGCGCGACGGATGCGTCGGGGTGGAAATCGACGCGCACGACGTGCCGCCCGGGCAGCCCCTTGATGCTCGGCTCATCGAGGCCCTCGTACGACCACGTCATCGCGCGGCCCCATCCCGTCGCGGCGATGCGCAGGCTCTCGAGCAGCACGCCGCCGGCGATCAGCGTGGGCTCGCCGCCGCGGTACTCGTAGACATTGTCGGCGTGGTCGGCGTCGAGCCGCACGCGCACGCTGTCCTCGCCCAGGATCTCGAAACGCCAGGGCTGTATGTTGTCGCCGCTCGGCGCCCAGCGCGCGGCGCGCAGGATCTCCTCGATCGGCGAGGTCGGCGGCGGTTCGGCCGGCGGCGGCTTCTGACGCGCCAGCGCCGCGAGGCCGCGCTTGCCCAGCGCGATCTTGAGGCTCTGCAGCGGTCCCGCGTTGCCCCAGCGCAGCTTCGTCACGGCCAGCCTGCCGACATAGGGGTCGTAATGATGGTGATACGGCACCGCGGCGACGCCGGCGCGGCCCAGCATCAGCTTGACCGCGTTGACGGCGGCAACCCCCGAGCAGAGCTGGCAGGACGCGCCGGTGGAGGGTGCCCGTTTCGCCGCGAAGTCGAGCCGCGACGGATCGACCAGGTAGGCGCGATGCAGCGCCTTTGGCACGAGCCCGACCAGGAAGCGCAGATATTGCTCGAGCTCCGGCTTGCC
>DATIMU010000287.1:0-8207 GCA_035475015.1 Acetobacteraceae bacterium | reverse complement strand
GCCGTGGGGCTCGACAACAACCTCTACACGCAGATCGGGCTGATGCTGCTGATCGCGCTGTCGGCGAAGAACGGCATCCTGATCGTCGAGGTCGCGCGGGAGCGCCGGATGCTCGACGGCGAGCCGATCCTGCAAGCCGCCGTGGAAGCCTCGCGCACGCGGTTCCGGCCGATCCTGATGACCTCGTTCGCCTTTATCCTCGGCGTCCTGCCGCTGGTGCTGGCGACCGGCGCCGGCGCCTCCGCTCGGGTGTCGCTCGGCTTGTCGGTGTTCAGCGGCATGATCGCCTCGACCTGCCTCGCGGTGCTGTTCGTGCCGTCGTTCTTCACGCTGCTGCAAGGCTTCGAGGAGCGCCGCAAGTCGCGCAAGCTGCCCGCCGTGCCCGTCGTCAGGCCGTCGCATTGACCGGCACCCAGCCCACCCTGATCGCCGTGGCCAGCCTGATCGCCGTGGCCGGCCTGCTCGCGCTCGCCGGCGTTCCCGCCGCCGCCGCTCAGCCGAGCTTTCCGTTGCCGCCCGAGCCGCCGGCAAAAATCCCGTCCGCGACCACCCTGCCGAGCTACAGGTCGCCTTCCCTCGGCCCCGAGGCGCCGGCGCCTGCGTCGCCCAGCGCGCAATTGCCATCGATGCGCGGCGGCAATCTTGGCCCGGAATCGGCGTTGCCGAGACCGCCCACGAGCACGCTGCCGAGTTTCCGCCAGGAAGCCTATCCGCAGCCGATGCCGTCCGAACGCCCGGCCGGCCGGGCGGTCATGGTGCCGAACGGCAACGGCACCAGCACGATCATCAATCCGGACGGCACCGTGACCACGGTGCCGACGCCGCCGCGCTGAACCCGATCCGGACCCACCCATGCACGCAAGCCTGACCTCACCGAGCCCGATGCACGCGCCTTGCCTCCCCGCCCGGTCACTGGGCGCGCTGCTGCTGGTGGTCGCGGTGACCGGCTGCAACCCGGCCCGGGTCGCGGCGACGCGCGACTACAGCGGACCGGCGATGCCGCGCCCGGAGCGCGTGCTGGTGCGGGATTTTGCGATCACGCCGCAGGACGTGCGGCTCGACCAGGGGATTCGCGCGCGCCTCACCCGCGCGACCAGCGACCAGCCGCTGAGCGCGCAACAACTGCAAGTCGCGCGCCAGGCCAACGCCGCCTTGAGCGAGACGCTGGTGGCGCAGCTCCGCCAGGCCGGCATCCCGGCCGAACGCATCGCGGGCGAGGTCACGCCGGCGCGCGGCAACACGGTGCTGATCGAGGGGCAGGTCGTCTCGGTGGATGAGGGCAACAAGACCAGGCGCACGCTGATTGGGCTCGGCGCCGGGCGCAGCAGCGTGACCGCCGACGCGCAATTGTTCTATCGCCAAGGCGCCGCCGCGCCGCGCCTGCTGGTGAGCTTCGAGAGCAGCGCCGATAGCGGCCACGCGCCGGGTGCGGCCGCGACGATGGGCGTCGGCGGAGCGGCCGGCTCCAGCATCGCCGCCTCGGCGGCCGCGAGCGCCGGGATGCACGGCGTCTCGGAACGGCGGGCGGCCTCGCCGGACGATCTCGCGCGCAAGATCGCCGAGGGATTGGCGCCGCGCATCGAGCAGTATTTCGCGTCACAGGGCTGGGTTTCGCCCAATCGTTGATCGCTGGGGAGAGTTGGCGTGATGGGCATATCGACCACGAGAGGGCTCTTGCTGGCGCTGCTGCTGGCTTGCGGCGCGACGCCGGTGCTGGCGCAGCAGCCGACCAAGGCGCAGGGCGACGCGATCCGCCAATCCTGCCGCGCCGACTATCAATCGCACTGCGCCGGCGTGCCGACCGGCGGCAAGGAGGCGCTCGCCTGCCTGCAGCAGAACGCCGCCAGCCTGTCGCCGGCCTGCCAGCACGCGGTGACCGCGGTGGGCGGCGGCGGTGCCGCGGCGAAACCGAGCGCTCCGGCGGCGGCGCCGCAAGCCGCGCACGAGCCGGGGGCGACCGGGGACAAGGCGGGGCAGGTGCGCGAGGCTTGCGGCATGGACTATCGTGAGCATTGCCGCGGCATCCGGCCGGGCGGCGGTCGTGCGATCAGCTGTCTCGCCGAGCACGAGGCCTCGCTGTCGCCTGGCTGCCAGCGGGCGATGAGCGCCATGCGGCAAGCGCGATAGCCAACCGACGAGGGTGCGATGAGCGTTTCGATGCGAGTGCTGGGCGCCATGCTGCTCGCGGCGTCGCTGGGGATTGCGGGCGCGCCCGCGCTGCACGCGCAGGCACCGGCCGCGCCGGCGGCGTCGTGGCCGCACACGCTGAGCGAGGACGGCGCCACGGTGGAGGTGTATCAGCCCCAGGCGATCTCCTGGCCCGATCACGGCACGCTCAACGCGCGCGCGGCCATGTCGATCACCCGGCCGGGCGACAAGACGCCGATCCTCGGCACGGTCGACGTCGCGTTCGCGACGCAGACCGACATGGCGACGCGCGAGGTCACGCTGTCCGACCCGAAGCTGGTCGCCTCGCATTTCCCCTCGCTCGACACCGGGCAGGCGGTGCAGCTCGACCAGCGCATCAAAGCGGCACTCGGCGGCATCGCGACCAAGCAGGTCCCGCTCGACGCCATCGTGTTGAGCCTCCGGGACACCGTGCAGCCCGCGCCGGTCGCGCTCGACAACGAGCCGCCGGAGATTTTCCACAGCGCTCGGCCGGCCAGCCTGGTGGTGTTCGACGGCGACCCGGTGCTGGCGCCGGTGGGCGGCAGCGGCCTTGAATACGCGGTCAACACCAACTGGGACGTGTTCCACGATCCGGCGGGCGGCGGCACCTGGTACCTGCTGAACAACGGCGCGTGGTTCTCCGGCCCGGCGGCGAAGGGGCCGTACAAGCCGGTCGAAAGATTGCCGGCGGCGTTCGGCAAGATCCCCAACGACCCGAATTTCGCCGAGGTGCGCAAGAGCATCCCGGCACGCCCGGTGAAGCTGGCGGACGCGCCGACGATCTTCGTCAGCACCAAGCCCGCCGAGATCATCGTCACCACCGGGCCGCCGGCCTTCGCGCCGGTGCCGGGGACGTCGCTGCAGCAGGTGAAGAACAGCAACGCGACGCTGTTCCTCGATACCGGCAGCGGCCGCTTCTACTATCTCGTCTCCGGCCGCTGGTTCGCCTCGACCGGGCTCGACGGGCCGTGGACCTTCGCCACCCCCGACCTGCCGCCGGCATTCGCGATGATCCCGCCGAGCAGCAACGCGGGCGGCGTGCTGCCCTCGGTGCCCGGCACCGCGCAGGCGCAGCAGGCGCTGATCGAGGCGCAGATCCCGCATCAGGCGACGCTCAAGCGCGACGCGGCGAAGCCCGCCGTCGCCTATGTCGGCGAGCCCGATTTCAAGCCGATCCAAGGAACCACCGTCGCCTACGCGGTGAACACCACCGAGCAAATTCTCAAGGTCGACGGCCGATACTACGCCTGTTTCCAGGGCGCCTGGTTCGTCGGCGCGTCGCCTACCGGGCCGTGGGCGCTGGCCGAGAGCGTGCCGGCGGCGATCTACGCCATTCCGCCGAGCTCTCCCGTCTATAACGTTACCTATGTAAAGGTCTACGGATCGACGCCGGAGACGGTCACCTACGGCTACACCGCGGGCTACGCGATGGGCTTCATCACCGCCGGCGTGCTGGCCTACGGCACGGGCTACTACTACCCGCCGGTGGTGGTGGCGGGCCGGGTGCCGGCGTATCTGCCGTATCCCTACTCGTACGCGGGCGGGGTCTACTACAACCCGGCCAACGGCGTCTGGGCGCGCGGCGGCGCGGTGTACGGGCCGTACGGCGCGGCGAAAGGCGGCGCCTACTACAATCCGGCGACCGGCGGCTACGCGCGGGGCGGCGCGGTATATGGCCCCTATGGCGGCGCCGGCGCGTGGTCCGCCTACAACCCGCACACCGGAACCTATTCGCACGGCAGCGCCGCCTGGGGGCCGAACGGCGGCACGGCGCACGCCAATTTCGCCAATCCGCGCTACGGCGTCGCCGGCAGCACGACGCAGAACGCCAATGCCTACGGGCGCTGGGGGTCGAGCGTGGTCTCCGGGCCGAACCAGACCGTGCACACCGCGAGTGCGAGCAATGCGCGCGGCTCGGCGGGTGCGGTCTCGTCGAGCACCGGCGCGGCGGCGGCCGGGGTGCACGGACGGGGCGGCAACAACGCCGCCGTGGCGCGCGGCTCGGGCGGCAACGTGTACGCGGGGGCGGACGGCAACGTCTACAAGCACACCGACAGCGGCTGGTCGAAATGGGACAACGGCTCGTGGAACCAGGCGCAGAAGCCGGCCAACTCTGCTCAGAACCGGACGGCCGCCCAGACGCGCACGGAGACCCAGACGCGTACGCAATCGGGCGCGGTCGGCGCCACGCAGTCCGGCCGTCGCTACGGCGAGGAGGGCGGACAATTCGGCCAGCTCGACCGCGACCGCCAGGCCCGTGACTACGGCAGCTTCGGGCAGGATCGGTTCGGCGGCGGCGGCTTCCGTTCAGGAGGCGAGCGGCGCTTCCGCTGACAGGTCACCCCAGGCGGTGATGCGCCCTATCCGCAGCGCGATCACCGGCAGGGCAGCGAGGTCCATCGCGCGATACTGCGGATAGCGGGCGCGCAACGCCTCTTGCGCGCGGTCATGCTCGGAGCCGCCGTCGAGGATTTCGGCGCGGCCGCGCAGCATCACCCAGCCGAGCCGCGACCAGTCCTCGTCGTAGCGGTCCGCGACGAAGGCGACGCTCGGGTTGGCCGCGATGTTGCGCAGCCGCTTGAGCGAGCTGCCTGGCGTTCGCTTCGGCTTGGCGTCGATCGTGACGTAGAGCGTGCCGTCGAGCACGGCGAAGCACACCGGCACGACATGCGGCACGCCCGCTGCGTCGGCGGTGGCGAGATGGCCGACGCGCTGCGCCTCGACAAAATCGCGTTGGCTTGGGGAGAGGGGTGGGCTACTCGTCACCCTTCACCTATACTGCCTGGTAGCAGCGGGAGAAAACGGCCATGTCGGCAAACCTGGACCTGGTGATCCGAGGCGGCACCGTCATCGACGGGACGGGCCGCGACGCCTTCGAGGCGGATGTCGGCGTCGTGGGCAACCGGATCGTGGAGGTCGGCGCGATCTCCGGCAAGGGGGCCGAGGAGATCGACGCACGCGGCAAGCTGGTGACGCCCGGCTTCGTGGACATCCACACGCATTACGACGGCCAGGCGGTGTGGGACAGCCATCTGGCACCTTCGTCGTGGCACGGCGTGACCACCGTGGTGATGGGCAATTGCGGCGTCGGCTTCGCGCCCTGCAAGCCGGCGGACCGGGAGAAGCTGGTCGAGCTCATGGAGGGCGTCGAGGACATCCCCGGGGCGGTGATGCACGAGGGGCTGAGCTGGGAGTGGGAGAGTTTCTCGGAGTATCTCGGCGCGCTGGAGCGGCGGGCGCGCGACATCGATGTGTGCGCGTTGCTGCCGCACGCCGCGGTGCGGGTGTTCGTCATGGGCGACCGGGCGGTGCGGCTCGAGAATGCCAACCAGGGCGACATCGCGCAGATGCGCGAGATCGCGGCGGACGCGCTGCGAGCCGGCGCGTTCGGTTTCTCCACCTCACGCACCACAAGTCATAAAAGCCTGCACGGCGACTACACGCCGACCCTGCGGGCGCAGGAGGAGGAACTGACCGGCATCGCCATGGGCCTGCGCGACGCGGGGACCGGCTTCATCGAAATGGTGTCGGAATGGACCCAGCCGACGGTGAAGGACGAGTTCGCGATGTTCCGCCGGGTGGTGGAGAAGTCGGGCCGGCCGGCGGTGTTTTCCCTGGCACAGCGCAACAGCCAGCCGGATACCTGGAAAGAATTGCTCGGCTACGCCGATGCGGCGATCGCCGATGGCGTATCGATGCGTCCCGTGGTGCCGCCGCGCGGCATCGGCGTGCTGCTCGGGCTGGAGGGCAGCCAGAACCCGTTCTCCGGCACGCCGTCCTACAAGGCGATCGCGCATCTGCCGGTGGCGGAGCGGGCGCGGCTGATGAGCGATCCGGCGCTGCGGGCAAAAATCCTTTCGGAAGATCCCAAGACGGGCAGCACCTTCCCGCTGTTCCATCGCCTGTCCTTCGCGCACATGTTCCGCTTCGGCAACCCGCCGAACTACGAGCCGAAGCGCGAGGACAGCATCGAGGCGATCGCAGCGCGCGACGGCAGGGCGCCGCAGGAGCTGGCCTACGACATCCTCCTCGAGGACGAGGGGTGCGGGCTGATCTACACGCCGATCTCCAACTACGCGAATTACGATCTTTCCGCGTCCGAGGGGATGCTGGCGAACCGCAACACGATCATGGGGCTGGGCGACGGCGGGGCGCATGTCGGGTTCATCCTCGACGCCGGCTATCCGACCTGGCTGATTACGCATTGGAACAAGAAGCGTCAGCGCTTCAGCCTGCCCGAGACGATCCGCCGCCTGACCTCGGATACGGCGGGTGCGGCCGGCCTGCACGATCGCGGCCTGATCGCGCGCGGCAAGAAGGCTGATCTCAACGTGATCGACTACGACCGGATCGGCTTCGGCCGGCCCTACGTGGTGCACGACCTGCCGGCGGGCGGCAAGCGGCTGATGCAGAAGGCCGAGGGCTACACCACGACGGTGGTGTCGGGGCAGGTCACGTTCCGCGACGGCGAGGCCACGGAGAAGCTGCCCGGCAAGCTGGTGCGCGGCCAGCAGGCGGAGTAGGCGCCACCCCCACCCCGGCTCTCTTCCCTCACCCCAGCCCTCTCCCCTTGGGGGAGAGGGTTGGGTGAGGGTCCTCGTTACGGCCGGGTCGGGGAGCTCGTCGTGCCCGGTGCCGCTGGCGGCATCTGGCTGGTGCCCATCCGGCCGGCGCCCGTGTAGCCGTTGCCCATCGATCCGCCCGCCGTGCTAGCGCCCGTGTAGCCATTCGTCGCCGGTCCTGTGCCCATCTGGCCGGCGCCCATCGGGCCGGACCCGCTGTATCCGCCGGCGGGCTGGTTGGCGCCGTTTTCCGCGACGGAGGATTGATCGAGGATGCGCCGGGCCTCGGCCACGTCATGCCGGCCGAGCGCCTGGCGTGCCTGCTCAAGCGTGTCCATCATGGGAATGCGGCCCTGGTCGGCCTGGTGCATTTCGAGTACGCGCGTCTCGGCGCGCTCCAGCGCCTCCTGCGCCTCGCCGGTCCGGTTGTGCCGGAGTGCCTGCTGGGCGGCGCTGATATAACTTTCGGGCGTGGCGTTCTCGCCGACCGCCGGTGCCGGCAGGCGCGGCGCGATCGTGGAGCGGGTGTCAGCGCGGTCGATGTTGCTGGCGCGGCTGGAGGCCGGCTCGGAGACGCCTTCGCCGGGCGAGTGGCCGGGGCGCGCGCCTTCCGCGGTCATGCCGCCATTGTGCGCGGCGGCACGATTGCGGTGCATCGGACGCGCCATGCCTTCCCCGCCCATCGCGGTGGGGTTGCCGATGCCGGGCTGGCTGGTCGGGTTCGTGCCCGGTGTGACGGTCGTGGCGCCGGTCCCGGTGTCTCCCGCGCCGGTGGTTTGCGCGAAGGCCGGTGCGGCGAGGGCAAGGCCGAGCACGGCGGCCGACGTCAACAGCGTCTTGCGCATGGGATGATCTCCTCTTCGGTTCAACAAGAGATGCGCGCTGCACGCGCGGTCCATGCGACAGGAACGCAAGTTCGCCCGATGGTTTTGCCTCCGTGATGCCCACAAGCCCGTGAGGCTGCCGGGCCCGTGAGGCTGCCGGCTCGATCCTAGTCCGTCACGCCGGCGACCAGCCGCCGCAGATCGGTCTGCGGCCGCGCGCCGAAATGGCCGATCACCTCGGCGGCGGCGATGCTGCCCATGCGGCCGCACGCGGCGAGGCTGCGCCCGGTGGTCAGGCCGGCGAGGAAGCCGGCTGCGTATGCGTCCCCGGCGCCGGTGGTGTCCACGACGCGCGCCGGCTCGGCCGCGACGCGGACGGTCTCGCCGTCCTGCACGATGACGCTGCCGGCCTCGCTGCGGGTGAGTGCCGCGAGTGCCACGTCGCCGCGCGCGGCCTCGGCGGCGCCGGCGAAATCGTTCTGCTCATAGAGGCTGCAGAGCTCCGCCTCGTTGGCGAACAGGATATCGACGTGGCCGCGCACCAGGTCGCGGAACGCGGCGCGGTGGCGATCGACGCAGAACGGGTCGGACAGCGAGAGTGCCACGCGCCGCCCGGCGCGGTGCGCCGTCTCGGCCGCCAGCCGGAACGCGG
>DATIMU010000286.1:0-5144 GCA_035475015.1 Acetobacteraceae bacterium | reverse complement strand
CGGGATTGGCGGAGGGGACGAAATGATCCCAGAAGCCGACATTGAGCTTGCCGGCGGCGTGGGCGCCGCGCACGAACGGTGCTGCAAGCGTCGCTGTCGCGGCCAGTCCGGTCGCGGCAAGGAGCCGGCGGCGGCTCGTGCGAAATTCGGTCATTGTGTTTCCTTCCTCGACGTCGACCGGTCTACGACCCGCTCGCTCGCGATCCGCGCACCAGTCGGCCGGGGAATTGGCCCGTGTGCGCGTCATCGCGCAAGGTCTCGACGCCGTTGACGAACACATGGCGATAGCCTTGCGCGCGCTGCATCAGGCGCTTGCCGCCGGCCGGCAGGTCGTAGATCACCTCGGGCCGTTGCAGGCTGAGCCGATCGAAGTCGATCACCGCGATGTCGGCCCGCATCCCCGGCGCCAGCGCCCCGCGGTCGTCGAGGCCGTACGCGGCAGCGGTGTCGCGCGTGTGTTTCTTCACGAGGAATTCGAGCGGCAACCCCGGCCCGCGTCGCCGATCGCGCGCCCAATGGCTCAGCAGGAAGGTCGGCGCGCTGGCGTCGCAGATCACGCCGACATGCGCGCCGCCGTCCGCGACACCCATCACCGTCGCATCATCGAGCAGCATCTCGCGCACCACGTCGAGGTTGCCGGCGTGGTAGTTCTCGAACGGATGCAGCATCAGACCCTTGCCGTCCTCGGCGAGCATCAGGTCGAGCGCCATCTGCAACGGATCGCACCCCGCGGCGGCGGCGCGCGCGGCGACGCTGGTGGCTGGGTCGGGCTCGTAGTCGAGTGCCGCGCCGAGCGGATACGTGCGGGCCAGCATGTCGGCCAGTTGGCGGGAGTGCGCCTCGTCGCCTCGCTCGACCAGTTGGCGGCGCAACGCGGCGTCCTGCCGCAGACGCGCGACACGCTCGGCTGGCGAGAGATGCGCGAGTGCCCGCCACGCGGGATGCGTCTCGAACGGATGGCGCGACGTCTCGAAGCCCATCAGCACGCCGATCGGGCGGCAACCGACCTGGCAATTCGCTGCCATCCCCGCTGCGCGCGCGGCGCGCACGCCGTCCAGCGTCTCGCGCCAGCGATCCGGCGCGTCATTGACCTGCACGAGCAGGCAGGAGAGCGGCCGCTCGGCGATCTCGGCGGCGGCGCGCATGGTCTCGAACTCGCCCGGGCCGAAATCCGAGTTGACCTCCAACACGCCGAGACCGGCCCGCCGCATCGCCAGCGCCAGGCCGTACAATTCCGGCTCGCGTGCCGACAGGCTGGGCACGGCGCGTCCGTCGCGCGTCTTGTGCTTGACCGTGCGCGACGTGGTAAAGCCGAGCGCGCCCGCCCGCAGCGCCTGTTCGAGCAACGCGCCCATGCGTTCGATCTCGGCCTGGGTCGGCTGTGCCGTGTGGTCGGCGCCGCGCTCGCCCATCACGTAGAAGCGCAGCGCCGCGTGCGGCACCTGCGCGCCCACGTCCACCACGCGCGGCATGGAGGCCAATTCGTCGAGATAGTCGGGGAAAGATTCCCAATTGAATTTTACCCCTTCGGCCAGCACCGTCCCCGGAATGTCCTCGACACCCTCCATCAGGTTGATGAGATAGGGCGCGGCGTCCTTGCGCACCGGGGCGAAGCCAACGCCGCAATTGCCGAACACCACCGTGGTAACGCCATGCCATGACGACGGCGTGATGTACGGGTCCCACGTCGCCTGCCCGTCGTAGTGCGTGTGGATATCGATGAAGCCCGGCGTGACCAGCAATCCGTCTGCGTCGACCTCGCGCCGCGCCGGGCCGGCCTTGTCGCCGACCACGGTGATCGTGCCGTCATCGATCGCCAGATCGCCGGCGCGGCCTGGCGAGCCCGTGCCGTCGACAATCAACCCGCCGCGAATAACCAGATCGTGCATCGTCCCATCCCGAGCCTGTGTCACGCCGAACCTAGCCTCCGTCGATGGCGAAGGCCACGGGGGCGGATCAGCTTGAGGGCTTTGCCGCGTCGTGCAACATAGTCGCGCTCGAACGAGAAGAACCGGCAGATTGGCGTTTCAGGGAGAAGCCCAATGGCAGTAGTCAAGGTTCGCGACCTCGCATTCGGCCGGCTGCGCTCGCCGGATCTCGATCTGCAGGAAGAATTCCTCACGACGTTCGGCATGATCCGAGCCGAGCGCACGCCGACCGCGCTCTACATGCGGGGCACCGACCCGACGCACCATATCCATGTGACGGAAAAGGGCGAGCCGGGGTTTCTCGGCTTCGCCTGGTACGCCGCCTCCGAGGATGATCTCAAGGAACTCGCCAAGCTGCCCGGAGCCTCCAGCATCGAGACGCCGGACGAGCCGGGCGGCGGCAAGCGGGTGCGGCTCACCGAGCCCAACGGCTACACGATCGAGGTGGTGCACGGGCTCGGCAACGTGGCACCCATCGAAGTCACGCGGCAGCCGATCAACTCCGGGTCGGCGCCGCTGAACCGCGCCGGCGAGGTGATCCGGTTCGCCGCCGGACCGTCGACCGTCAAGCGGATCGGCCACGCGGTGCTCGGTTCGCCACGCAATGTCGAGACGGTGCGGTGGTTCCGCGAGACGCTGGGGCTGATCGGGTCGGACGACGTCTATGCCGACAGCCGCGACAACATCATCGGCTCGTTCAACCGGCTCGATCGCGGCGACACCTATGTCGATCACCATGCCTTCTTCTGCATGAGGAACGAGCGCGCGGGGCTCAATCACTTCTCCTTCGAGGTGCAGGACATCGACGACGTGTTCATCGGCCACGACCACCTCGCGCGGGCAGGAAAGTTCGAGCACATGTGGGGCATCGGGCGGCATCTGCTCGGCAGCCAGGTCTATGACTATTGGGCCGATCCGTGGGGCCGCGTGCATGAGCACTGGGCCGACACCGACCGGCTGAACGCGCAGAACGGCTCGAATTTGGTGTCGGCCGAGGAAGGCCTGCGCTCGCAATGGGGTGACCGCCCGCCGCCGAAATTCGTCGGCCACGTCAGCGTCTGAGGGCGCATGGCGCTACTGGAGGGCCTGCACGCGGTCCAGCTCGGCAAGGGACTGGCAGCGGCGGTATGCGGGCGGCTGCTGGCGGATGTCGGTGCCAGCGTCACCTGCGTCGACCCGGATTTCTCCACCGCACTCGCTGTCCATCTCAACCACGGCAAGCAGGTCGTTGCGGACGATACCGCCGCGCGCACGGCCGACCTGATCGTCTGTGAGGGCAACCCGGCGCGACTGCGCGGCGAGGGGCGCGATGCCGACGGGCTGCGTCCGCTCAACGCGACGGCGGCGCTGGTGTTCATCTCGCCCTTCGGCCAGTCCGGACCTCGCGCCGACGAGCCGGCGAGCGATCTTACCTTGTCGTTCGCGAGCGGCATTGCCCGATTGCTGACGGGACAGGTGGACGATCCCGCGGAAGCGCCGATCCGCCCGGTCGGCGAGCAATCCGCCTTCATCGGCGGCCTGGCTGCCGCTTGCGCCGGAATGCACGCGGTCTTGTCGGCGACACCGGGCGCGGTGATCGACGTGTCGATCCAGGAGGCGCTGGCGACACTGGCGATGACCGAGCTGGCGCGCGCTGGGCTCACCGGCAAGAGCTGGGCGCGCCAGCGCATGACGGACGGCAACGGCGCCACCGTCACCATCCTGCCGGCGCGGGACGGCTACGCAGCCATCTCGCCGCGCGAGGATCGCCAGTGGGCGTCGTGGCTCGCGGCGATGGGCTCGCCCGATTGGGGCGGCGATCAGCGTTTCGCCACCAAGCCGGACCGCGTCGCCAACTGGGACGCGCTGCACGCGCTGATGTCGGCCTGGAGCCGCCAGCACGACAAGCAATGGATCGCCGACACGGCGCAGGCGGCGCATGTGCCGAGCTTCCCGCTGCGCGAACCGGCGGAACAGCTCGCCTCGGCGCAACTCGCGCACCGGCGTTTCTTTCGCCCGCTGGCGATCGGCGACCGCGCAGTGAAGGCGCCCGGACCGCCATTCGGGCTGACGCTCGCGAACGGGACGTGGAACGGCACACGCCACGTGTCGGGGCCGCTGCCGCTGTCCGGTGTGCGCGTGCTCGATTTCAGCTGGGTGATCGCCGGCCCAACCGCGACGCGCTATCTCGCGGCGATGGGTGCCGAGATCATCAAGATCGAGGCGCCCGGCCGGGGCGATCCCGGCCGCGCGTCGGAACTGCACACCGTGCTCGGCCAGGGCAAGCGCAGCGTCGTGCTCGATCTCAAGAAGCCGGAAGCGGTGGAAATCGCCCGTCGGCTGGCCGCCCGATCCGACGTGCTGATCGAGAATTTCGCGACCGGCGTGATGGACCGGCTTGGCCTCGGCGCCGACATCCTGCAAGCGGAGAATCCCGACCTGGTCTACGTCTCCGCATCCGGCCTTGGGCGCACCGGGCCGGAGTCGAACGCCGTCGCCTATGGCACGCTGCTGCAGTGCTACACCGGGTTCGCCGGCCTCAACCGTCACCCCGAAATCGCGCCGCGCGTCGGTTTCGCGTGGCTCGATCCGATGTGCGGCCTGATGCTCGGCTTCATCGTGGCGGCCGCGCTGTGGCAGCGCCGGCGCACCGGCCGCGTCGCGCAGGTCGATTTCTCGATGATGGAGGCGATGCTGTGGACCATGGCCGAGCCGCTGCTCGCGGCCCAGCGCGACGCTCCACCGCAGCCGCTCGGCAACGCCTCGATCAGCCACACGCCGCACGCGGTCTATCGTTGCGCCGGAAACGATGCGTGGCTCAGCGTTGCCGTCACCAGCGACGCGGAATGGCGTGGCCTGTGCGCCTTCGTCCCCGGATTGTCGCCGATGATCGCATTCGGCTTGGAGGAGCGCAGAGCACGGTGCGATGCGATCGACGATGCGCTCGCGGCGTGGCTGCGATCACGCGACGCCAGCGAGGTCGCGGCCGCACTGTCGCGCGCCGGCGTCCCGGCGTCGGCACTCGCCACCTCGCTCGACCTTGTCCAGAGCAAGCATTTGCGAGAGCGCGGCTTCTGGGACGCGCACGGCACGGGTGTTCTCCCCGGCCTGCCCTGGCGCGCCAGCTTCGGCCGGGCGACCGGCACCGCGCCGGAACTAGGGGCGGACACCGAGGCGGTGTTGCACGACCTGCTCGGCGCAGGGCCGTAGGGCGGAAGGAGCGAAGCGCATTCCGCC
>DATIMU010000285.1:0-10182 GCA_035475015.1 Acetobacteraceae bacterium | reverse complement strand
CTCGACGGCACGGTCCGGGTGCTGGAATGGATGGCGGCCAACGGACAGGTGCCGGATTTCTGCCTGGTGGGCGAGCCGACCAACCCGGTGCGGCTCGGCGACATGATAAAGGTCGGCCGGCGCGGCAGCCTGAACGCGCGGGTCACGATGCACGGCACACAGGGCCACGTCGCCTACCCGCACCGCGCCGACAACCCTGTCCATCGCCTGGTCCGGGCACTCGGCGCGCTCACCGCCGCACCGCTCGACGCTGGCAGCGCGTGGTTCGATCCCTCCTCGCTGCAGATCACCAGCATCGACGTGGGCAACAAGGCGACCAACGTGATCCCCGCCGCCGCGCGCGCCGCGCTGAACGTCCGCTTCAACGACCGCCACAGCGGCGCCTCGCTGGAGGCCTGGCTGCGCGCGGCGCTGGCGCAGCATGGAGAGAAGTTCGAGCTCGACGTCACGGTGAGCGGCGAGAGCTTTCTCACCGAGCCCGGACCGATGGTCGACACGCTGCGCCACGCCATCGCGCAGGTGGTCGGGCGGGAGCCGGCGCTCGACACCGCCGGCGGCACGTCCGACGCGCGCTTCATCGCCCGATACTGCCCCGTCGCCGAGTTCGGCCTGGTGGGTGCGACCATGCATCAGGTCGACGAGTGCGTTCCGGTGTCCGAATTGCGCGACCTCGCGCGCATCTACGCCGCCGTGCTGGGTGCGTTCCTGTCGTGAGCGATACCTGATGACGCGCAGGCCGGCGCGCGGGGTGGGCGGCACGCCGAACATCCTGCTCGGCGTCGTCCGGCTGGCGACGGGGCGGGCCGACGGGCTGGCGCATTTCGGCAACACCACCCAGGCGTTCCTGACGAGCCTGGCGCCGCTGATCGCCTTCCCGCTGGTGGGTGGGGCGCTGCTGATCGCCAATGGCGGCGGCCTGCCGGCGCTGTCCGACCTGCTGGCGACGTTGTGCGCCTTGCTGGCGCCCCCGGTGCTGTCCTGGTGGTTCGCCCGGCGGTGGCAACGCGAGGCGCTGTGGCCGCGCTTCGCCACCGCCTTCAACTGGTGCCAATGGGCGATCCCGGTAATGGCCTCCATTCTGCTGGTCGTGCTCGGCCTGCTGATGGCGGTGGGGCTGCCGAACCGCGTCGCCGGGGTGGTCGCCCTGCTCGGGCTGGTGTCCTACGGCTTGTGGCTGCACTGGTTCCTGGCGTGTCGCGGGCTCGGCCTGTCGGTGGCGCGGGCCGTGCTGTTCGTCGTCTGCGTCAATTTCGGCACGGCGGCGCTGGTGGTCGGGCCGCGCCTGCTGATGGCGATCGTCAGCCCGGATCAGGGCTGAACGGGTCGCGCGGGTAGCCCACGCCGGTCAGGCACAGGCCGGCGGCCGGCGCGGTCGGGCCGGCCGCCGAGCGGTGCCTCGCCGCGAGTGCCTGGGCCACATCCGTGGCCCGCCAGCGCCCGTCGCCGACCAGTTTCAGGGTGCCGACCATGTTGCGCACCTGGTGGTGCAGGAAGCTGCGCGCCTCGGCGACGATTTCCACGATGTCCCCCTCGCGCCTCACGTCGAGCCGGTCGAGGGTGCGCAGCGGGCTCGCGGCCTGGCAGGCGGCGGCGCGGAACGAGGTGAAATCGTGTCGCCCGAGCAGGCCGCGCGCCGCCTGGTGCATCGCCGCCGCGTCGAGCGGACCGCGGACGTGCCAGACCCGGCCGGCGAGCAGGGCAGGGCGGGCGCGGCGGTCGAGAATGCGGTAGCGGTAGGAGCGGCGGATGGCGGAGAAGCGGGCGCTCCAGTCCGGCGGCGCCGGCGAGGCGGCCAGCACGACCACCGGATGCGGCTTCATGTGGTAGTTCAGCGCGTCCCGCACCGTCGCGGGGGGCAGCGTATCGGGCAGCGCGAGCTGCGCCACCTGGGCCTCGGCGTGCACCCCGGCGTCGGTGCGACCCGCCACCACGCTGGGCACCGGTTCGCCGCCGTTCAGCTTCGCCGCCGCCGCTTCGAGCACCGACTGGACGGAGAGCCCGCTGGCCTGGCGCTGCCAGCCGACGAACGGGCCGCCGTCATATTCGAGCAGCAGCGCCCATCCCGGCATCAGCCCAGCCGCGCGCCCGGCGACAGCCGGTGGCCGCGCAGGAAGGCGGTGGCGTCCATCGCGGCGCGTCCGGGACGCTGGACGGTCAGCAGGCGCACCGCACCCGTCCCGCAAGCGACGGTCAATTTGCCGTCGAGCACCGTGCCGGGTTCGCCGGAGCCCTCGGCGCGGCCGGATTGCAGCACTTTCAGGGTCTCTCCGCCCAAGGCCGTGAAGGTGCCGGGCCACGGATTGAGCGCGCGCACCTGCCGCAGGATCGTCTCGGCGTCGCCGGTCCAGTCGATCCGCCCGTCGTCCCGGGAAAGCTTCTGGGCGTAGGTCGCGCCCGTGTCGGGCTGCGGTCGCGGCGGCGGCGCTTCCACCAATGCGCGCAGGATCAGCCGGGCGCCGATTTCGGCGAGGGTGTCGTGCAGCATGGCGGCGCTAGTAGAATCGGTGATCGGTACCGCCTCGCGCAGGAGCATCGGGCCGGTGTCGAGGCCGGCGTCCATTTGCATGATGGTGATGCCGGTCTCGCTGTCGCCCGCGAGGATCGCCGCCTGGATCGGCGCCGCCCCCCGCCAGCGTGGCAGCAGGCTGGCGTGGATGTTGAGGCAGCCCCGGCGCGGCGCGTCGAGCATGGCCGGCGGCAGGATCAGCCCGTAGGCCGCCACCACGGCGGCGTCGAGGTCGAGTGCGGCGAAGGCTTCCTGTGCCGCCGCATCGGTGCGCAGCCGCGTCGGCGTCCGCACCTCGATCCCGAGTTGCTCCGCCGCCCGCTGCACGGGAGACGGGCGCACCGCGTGGCCGCGGCCGGCGGGGCGTGGCTTCTGGCAGTAGACCGCGCGGACGTCGTGTCCGGCGGCGTGCAGCGCCTGGAGGGCAGGCACCGCGAAATCCGGGCTGCCCATGAAGGCGAGGCGCATCGGCGCGCTATCGGCCGCCATCCTCGTCGCGCTTCTGGCGCATCTCCTTGGCCAGCCGCCGCATGATCATGTTGCGCTTGAGGTTGGAGAGGTGGTCCACGAACAGCACTCCGTCGAGATGGTCGATCTCGTGCTGCAGGCAGGCCGAGAGCAGGCCGTCCGCCTCGATCTCCTGCCTGGCGCCGGACTGGTCCTGGTAGCGGATCTTGGCGCGCGCCGGGCGGGTCACGTCGGCGTACTGGCCGGGCAAGGACAGGCAACCCTCCTCGCGGGTGGCCATCTCGTCGCTGAGCCCGACGATCTCGGGGTTGATGAGCACGATCGGCTGTGGCTTCTCGTTGGGCATCAGGTCCACCACGGCGAGCCGCAATCCGGTGCCGACCTGCGGCGCGGCAAGGCCGATCCCCGGGGCGTGGTACATCGTCGAGAACATGCGCGGCACCAGATCGCGCACCAGCGCGTCGTCGCCCGCGCCGACCGGCCGGGCCTTGGCGCGCAGCACCGGGTCGGGGGCGACCAGGATGCGCAGCCGTTCGATGGTATCGTCACTCATGACGGGCATGTAGCGGTCCGTATCGTCCGGATCAACGCCTGTCGGCGCCCCCCTTGCAACGCCGTCAATAGGTTCCAAGATAATCCGCATCGGGATGCCGCGAACGGGTCCCGGTGACGCTTCGCTCTGAGGAGGGGGCCATGACCACCCGAATGTTCACGTCTCCGCTGTTCCTGGGCTTCGACCACCTTGAGCAGATGCTCGAGCGGGCGTCGAAATCCTCGTCCGACGGCTATCCACCCTACAACATAGAGCAGACCGGGCCGACCGGCCTGCGCATCACCCTCGCGGTGGCCGGCTTCACGATGGACGACCTGCAGATCACCCAGGAGGATAACCAACTGGTAATCCGCGGTCGCCAGACTGACGACACGCAAGGGCGCGTGTTCCTGCATCGCGGCATCGCGGCGCGGCAGTTCCAGCGGGCCTTCGTGCTAGCCGAGGGGATCGAGGTGAAGGGCGCCTGGCTGGATAACGGCTTGCTGCATATCGACCTGGCCCGGCCGCAGCCCGAAGCCCGCGTCAAGACCATCCAGATCGGCCGTCCGGCGTCGAACGGGGCCGAATTGAACGGCGACCGCAACACGCGCGTTGTCGATGGCGAGAGCGAGCCGGAGCAAGGCTGAGCAAGCGTCGGCTGAGTGTCCCTGGACGGGCGATCAGGGACGACGACCGGGTGCTGCGGGGCAGACCCGGAATTCACCGAGGGCGGCAACGTGGGCTGTTGGGGCCGCGACCGTCAGGAGAAATACGATGAACATCAATTCCAATGCGTCCGATGACCAGTCGCCGCAGGCCGGCGAGCCCGTCATCATGAATATCCGCCAACTCTCGCAGCAGCAGCTGATGCAGCTCGGCGTCTCGCAGATCGCCTATGTGAAGCAGGTCGACGCCGATGGCGGTGTGGCCTTCGCGATCCACGCCGCGGACGGCACGCCGATGGCCATCGCCGCCGACCGGGAGGTCGCGGTCGCCGCCATCCGCCAGCACGAGATGGTGCCGGCGCTGGTGCACTGATCCATCGCCCTCGCGGGCCGGTCAGCGGGTCACGGTGAGACCTGGGGCCGGCCCGCAACGGCGCGCCTTACCGCTTCATGTCGATGATGATCGCATCGCCACCCAGGCTCAGCATCAACCCTCTGCGTTTCGCGTGCAGATGCATGACGACCCCGGATGCGTTCTTGAGCCAGAGATCGCCGCCGCTGTTCGTTCCCAGGGCGAAGCCGTAGCGGCCCTGCGCATAGGCGCCGGGGAACAGCCTTATATCCGGCAGGTTGTAGACCTCGCCCTCGGCCTGGATCTCCGAAATCCCGATGCCGCCCACGCCCAGGCCGCCGACGGTGAACGGGTAGGTGGAACCCTTGTATTCGAGCGTGCCGCTGCCGGCGCTGCCGCTGCCGATATAGGCGGCCTGGACTTGTCGCATCTGGACCGAGCCGTCCGGCATCTGTCCTTCCAGCTTGGTGTTCGGCCCGACGGACTGGTTGCCGCTGCAAGCAACCAGGCCTGCCAGGACGGCCGAGGCGGCGAGAGCGCCGAGGCGTGGGCGAATGCGGACGGAGCGGGCGGCTGAGGTTTTCGGCATTTCAATCTCTTTGTCTCGATGTGCAACGACTGGACCGGTGTCCGCCACGTTCATCACGCGGCGAGAACCATCGCGATATTACACAGCGTTCGTGCCGGAACGAGCCGGAATCGGATTGCCGTCGTCGGGTGATCCGTTTCACGGGCCGGGGTGCCCGGAGCGGACGTCATTCCGCGATCCAAGCCGCCATCCGCGTGACGCAGCGTGGATCGCCGGCGCTACGCGCCTCGCGATGACGCCTTATGGATCACCGTCAATCGTCGGTATCACTCGCCCCGCGAGGGGTCGATCCAGCCGATATGTCCGTCCGAGCGGCGGTAGAGCACGTTGAACTCGCCGGTGGTGCTGTTGCGGAACATCATCACCTGGCGGTCCGCGAGGTCGAGCTGCATGACCGCCTCGCCGACCGTCAGGCTGCCGATCTCGGTGGGCTTGTCGGCGATGACCGTCGCATAGGCCGCCTGGTCGCCGCTCGGCGCGGGGGCCAGTCCGGCCTCGGTCTCCTGGCGCAGGACGTATTGCCGCGCCGCCTCCGGCCGGGCGCGGCTGGCGAGGTCGCGCGCGTGCTCGTTGACGCGCCGCCGGTAGCGGCGCAGCCGCTTAGCGATGTGCTCCGCCGCGTCGTCGAAC
Organism: Acetobacteraceae bacterium; assembly: GCA_035475015.1. Lineage (GTDB taxonomy): Bacteria > Pseudomonadota > Alphaproteobacteria > Acetobacterales > Acetobacteraceae > JAFKFI01. The sequence continues at coordinate 4,440 of DATIMU010000285.1, read as the reverse complement.
GCCGCGTGCGCATCGGCCGCCTCGCCCTCGCCGCGCAGGCTGAGACCGCGCCCGGCGTGAATATTGATGTCGCAGGTGAAGAAGGTGCGCGCCCGGCCGAAGGTGACGACTGCCTCGAGCGCGTGATCGAAATACTTGCCGGCGACCTGATCCAGATGAGCCGAGACCCGCTCGCGCAGCGCGTCGGACATCTCCACCTGCTTGCCGGAAACCGTGATCTGCATCGTCTCACCCAAGTTTATGCGTCGTCACGCCGGAATGGCCTTCTCCCGCTTGCGTTGCACCGAGCTCGGGATGCGCAGCGCCTCGCGGTATTTGGCCACGGTCCGGCGCGCGATGTCCACGCCTTCGCCGCGCAGTGCCAAAACGATCGCGTCATCCGACAGGATGCTGTCCGCCTGCTCCGACAGGATCAATCCGCGGATGCGGTGGCGCACCGCCTCGGCGCTGTGCGCCTCGCCCGCGGTGCCGTTGATCGCGGTGGTGAAGAAGTATTTCAGCTCGAACGTGCCGCGCGGCGTGGCGATGTACTTGTTGGCGGTGACGCGGCTCACGGTGCTCTCGTGCATCTCCACCGCCGCCGCGATATCGCGCAGGATCAGCGGCCGCAGATGGGCGACGCCGTGCCGCAGGAAGCCGTCCTGCTGGCGGACGATTTCGCTCGCTACCTTCAGGATGGTCTGCGCCCGCTGCTGCAGCGACTTGACCAGCCAGTTGGCGGTTTGCAGCTGCTCGGAGATGAACCCGCGATCCTCCCGCGCGGCGAGGGGAGCGACCCGCGCGTAGAAGTTCTGGTTGACCAGCACGCGAGGCAGCGTGTCCGGGTTCAGTTCCAGCGTCCAGCCGCCGTCCGGCGCCGGCCGCATGAGCACGTCCGGGATCAGCGTCTGCACCGGCGCGGATTCGAACGCGGCGCCCGGCTTGGGGTCGAGCTGGCGGATCTCGGCGATCATGTCCGCCAGATCCTCGGCGTCGATGCCGCAGACGCTCAGCAGATGGCGCGTGTCGCGCCGCGCCAGGGCGTCGAGATTGTCGAGTAGGGCCGCCATCGCGGGGTCGAGCCGGTTGCGCTCGGCGAGCTGGGCGGCCAGGCACTCCCGCAAATCTCGCGCGAACAATCCCACCGGGTCGAAGCGCATCATGCGCGCGCGCACCGCCTCGACGCGATCGGGCGGGACGCCCATCGCCTGCGCGATCGCCGCCGGCTCCGCCGTCAGTCGTCCGGCCGGAGACAGCAGGGCGATCAGGTGCGCGCCGATGATCCGGTCGACCGGGTCGGCGAAGCCGAGGCGGAGCTGCTCGCCGAGATGCTCGCGCAGGCTGCGCGGGCCTTCCGCCATGTCCTGCACGTCGCGCCCGTCATCGCCGAAATCATGCGCGCCGCCACGCCCGGAGCCCGCGAAGGAGGATGGCTCGCCGTCGCCCGGACCTCCCGCGTCGTAGCGCTCGGCGTGCTCGTTGATGTCGAGCGGGTCGGCGCCGCGCTCGGGCAGGGTCGCGGCGCCCGTCAGATCGGCGGTGTCGGGCTCGGTGCGGTTCCGTTCGGGAAGCTGGTCCGGTGCTGCGGCCTCGTTCGAGACCAGCTCGGAGCGCTCGTCACGCTCCAGCAGCGGGTTGCGCTCGAGCTCCTGCTCGACGAAGGCGGCGACCTCCAGATTGGTGAATTGCAGCAGCTTGATCGCCTGACGCAGCTGCGGCGTCATGACCAGCGACTGGGTTTGCCGGAACTCGAGCCTCGGGCCGACCGCCATCGTCAGTGCGTCCGGGAGGGGAGGCGGCGGCCTCCGGGCGGATCAGGCTGGATCAGGTGCGGGCGGTGCATGTCGCCCTTTTTACAGGCTGAACCTTTCCCCGAGGTACACGCGGCGCACCCCTTCATGTGCCACGACCTCCTGGGGCCGCCCCTCCATCAGCACCTGGCCGTCGTGCATGATGTAGGCCCGGTCGATGATCTCCAGCGTCTCGCGCACATTGTGGTCGGTGATGAGCACCCCGATGCCGCGATCCTTGAGGTGCGAGACGAGCTCGCGGATTTCGGCGACCGCGATCGGGTCGATGCCGGCCAGCGGCTCGTCGAGCAGGATGTAGCCGGGCTGCGAGGCCAGCGCCCGGGCGATCTCGACGCGCCGCCGCTCGCCGCCGGAGAGCGCCAGGGCCGGGGTGCGGCGCAGATGCGCGATGCCGAACTCGGCGAGCAATTCGTCGAGCAGCAGGCGCCGGCGGTCGGGGTCCGGCTCCACCACTTCGAGTGCCGCCATGATGTTCTGCTCGACGTTGAGGCCGCGAAACACGCTGGCTTCCTGCGGCAGGTAGCCGATGCCGAGCCGGGCGCGCCGGTGCATCGGCAGTGTGGTGATGTCGGCGCCGTCGAGGCTGATCGCGCCGGTGTCGGGCCGCACCAGGCCGACGATCATGTAGAAGGTCGTGGTCTTGCCGGCGCCGTTTGGCCCGAGCAGCCCGACCGCCTCGCCGCGCCGCAGCCGGATCGAGACGTTCCGCACCACCGGCCGCTTCTTGTAGGTCTTGCCGACGCCACGGGCGACCAGCCCGCCACGACCCTGGAGCAACCGCAGTTCCGCCGCCTGGCGCGGGGTGCTCATGGCTTGGCTTCCTTGGCGGCCGGGGGCGGGGGCGGCGGGTTCTTCTGTCCCTCGGCGCCACCGGTCGCGTTTTGGGCCTCGTTCGGCACGACGAGGCCGTGGACCCTGCCGGCGGTGCCGGAGATCAGGCGGGAGACGCCGGTCTTCAAATTCACTTCCGCTTCCGCTCCATTCAGCTGGTTCTGGCCGCGCGTGATGCGCACGTTGCCCCCGAGCCGGGCGATGCCGGTATCGGGGATGTAGACGGCGCGGTCGCCGGTGACGGTCTCGGTCGCGGTGCGTACCGAGACGTTGCCGAACGCCTCCACCTTTTGCAGCTTGCCCGAGGCGGCGATCGGATCGTCGGGCGCCTTGGCCGGCGGGCTCTGCGCCGCCGCCTTGGTCGCCTGGGGGGGTGCCGCCGCGTTCGGCTGGCCCTCGCTGGTATAGGCGACCAGCGTGTCGGCGGCCAGTCGCCGGCCGTCCTTGGTGACCACCACGGCCTCGCCGCGCGCCACCGCCATGTGCTTCTGCGCCCAGTATTCGAGGTCGTCGCGCGCGGTCAGCACGTCGTTCGGCGTGGTGAGCTTGAGATGCCGGCCGGTCATGACGAGCACGGCCTGGTCGAGGTCGTAGGTCCCGCGATCGCCCTCGGCGTGGTCGGTCGGGGTGTAGATGTGGACGTTGCCCTCCGCCTCGACGCGGTAGATCTCGTTGCCCGCGGTGTCAGAATCGCCCAGCGCCACCGCGCGCCCGGATGCCTGCGACTGTTGCTCCGGCGTGGGCTTGGCGGCGGCGGCGGCGCCGGGCTTCTTGCGGTAATGCGCGATGAGGCGGTCGGCGGTCACCGTCACGTCGCCGCGCACCGCGCGCGCATTGCCCCGGGCGATGACCTCCTGCTCATTCTGCCGCCATTCGATGCCGTCCGACGCGGTGACGGCGATCGGACCGCCATGCGAGAGGTCGAGCTGCTGCGCCCGCGCAGCTTGCCCGGGCGGCAGCAGCAGCAGCGGCAGGCCGAGCAGCAGCGCCCGCGAGGCGGCGATCATTGTTCGTGCCCGTTCATCACCAGCCGCGCGGGCCCGGGGAACTGGGCGACCGCGCCCTTATCGGTCACGGTGAAGCCGACCGCGTCCAGCACGCCGAACGGGCCCTCGGCGTGGACCGGGTCGGCACTGGTGGCGGCGCCGCTCTTGAGGTCGATCGTGGCGGTCGCCGTGCGCATGGTGGTGCCGTCGTCGCGATAGAGGAACACGCGGCCCGCCAGGTCGAGCAGGTTCTGGCGCTGCATGAACACGCCCTTGTCGGCCTGCACCATCATCCAGGTGCCGTTCTGCAACGCCACGTCGCCCTTGGGATCGGTGAGGTTGACCCGGTCCTGATCCGCCTGGACGGCGGTGGTAGCGGTGATCGTGTAGGGGCGGTTGCGCTCGTCGACCCCGTGGTAGCGCGCGTCGGTGACCTGCGCGCCGTCGACCGCGCCGCCGAGGCGGTTGAAGGCGAGGCGGGCCTGCTCCTTGGCGCGGTCGAACTCCGGCCACAGCGCGATGCTGGAAAGCAATGCCAGGGCCGCGATCGGCAGCAGCCACTTGGTCGCCGTCACCATCAGGCGCCGCCGGGCGATGCCGCCGGGCGTCGGTGGCCGGCGCTGGCGGCCGCCACCCGAGGAGAGCAGCCGCTCGCCCGGGCGGCGTCCGCCGGCCAGGGGAGGCGTCTGGGGGGGGCTCGTCATGCCACCCCCGCGCGGAGCAAATCGTGGATGTGGAGGATACCGACCGGCCGCCCCGCCGGGTCCACCACGAACAGCGTGGTGATCGGGCGCGCGCGCGCGTTCATCTCATGCAGCGCCTCGGCGGCCAGC
>DATIMU010000284.1:0-3898 GCA_035475015.1 Acetobacteraceae bacterium | reverse complement strand
GCATCGCCGCCCGCGTTGGTGTCGAAGAAATGCGTCGTGACGAGCCGGTCGGAGATGAGCCCCGAGCTGACGATCATCACCGCCGGCATGGCGAAGATGACCATGAAGGAGGTGACGAGTTGCGACCACGCGAAGATCGGCCGCCGCGCGAAGGTCGCGATGATCATCGACACGATGCCGGTCGCGGGCAGGAAGATGATGTAGACCTCGGGGTGGCCGAAAAACCAAAACAGGTGCTGGAACAGCAGCGTGTCGCCGCCCTGGTTGGTGTCGAAGAAATGCGTGGTGACGAGCCGGTCAGAGATCAGCGCTGAACTCGCGACCATGATCGCCGGCATCGCGAACACGACCATGAACGAGGTAACGAGCTGCGACCAGACGAAGACCGGCATCCGGTTGAGCGACATGCCCGGCGCGCGCAGCTTGAAGATCGTCACGATGAGCTGCACCGCGACCGCCAGGGACGAGACCTCGGTGAAGGTGATCATCTGCGCCCAGATATCGGCGCGATGGGCCGGATTGTAGAAGATCGAGGATAGCGGCACGTAGGCGAACCAGCCGACATCGGGGCCGTCGTCGAGCAGGAACGGCACCTCGATCATCAGCCCGCCGAACAGGAAAAGCCAATAACTGTACGCATTCAGACGTGGAAACGCGATTTCGCGCGCGCCCACCATCAGTGGCACGAGATAGATGCCGAGCCCCTGCATGACCGGCACGCCGAACAGGAACATCATCGTCGTGCCGTGGGTCGTGAAGATTTGGTTGTAGCGGTCCGGCCCGATGAAATGCCCTTCCGGCTGCGCAAGCTGCAAGCGCATCAGCAGCGCCAGGATGCCGGCGAAGCAGAAGAAGAAGAAGGCGGTCACGAGATAGCGCTGGCCGATGCTCTTGTGATCCGCGGCACTCAGCCAGCCTATCCAGCCCGGCGGGCGCGACCAGGTGCGCGCCAAGGTCGCCAAATCCTCCGCCCCGCCCGCGTAGATCGATGCGCTGGTTTCGCTCATGCGATCCTCACCGGAGGGTGCCGAGATAGTGCAGAATGGCCTGCAGGTCGGCCGGGGGCAGCCGCATTGGCGGCATGAGCACGCCGGGCTTCTGCTGCTGCGCGTCGGCGACCCAGCCGCCGAGATTGCCCGGCGTGTTAGGCAGCCGCCCGGCGCCGATCGTCGCTCGGCTGGCGAGATGGGTGAGGTCGGGGCCGAGGGTCGCCGTGGCCGCCGTGCCGCGCACCCGATGACACGAGGCGCAATTTGCCATGAACACGTCGAGGCCATGGCGCACGTCCGGGTTGTCAGGTGCGGGGGCGGGGCGGCGCTGCGCCTCCAGCCATTGCTCGAACTTCGGTGGCGGCTCCGCGACGACGAAAAGCCCCATGTAGGCGTGCTGCAAGCCGCAGAACTCCGCGCACTGGCCGCGATAGCTGGCGGGCCGGTCGGCGCGCACCGTCAACGTGTTAGTCTGCCCTGGAATAAGGTCCATCTTGCCGTCGAGATTGGGCACCCAGAGGCTGTGGATCACGTCCTCCGAGCGCAGCACGAAGGTGACATCGGCGCCCGCCGGCAGATGAATTTCGTTGGCCGTCACGATCGGCGCGTTCGAGCCCGGCAGGACATAGCGCGCTTCCCACCACCAGCGATGGCCGGTGAGCTCGATTGTGAGATCGGTGTGGGGATGCACGGGGAAAATCTTGCTGACCACGGCGTAGGTCGCGCCGGTGAGGCCGAGCAGGATGACCAGGGTGGCAAGCGTGGCGAGTTCCACGGTTCGGCGCAAACGGCGCTTGGTGTTTGGATCGGGCTCGAGCTCGGGCTTCGCCGCCATCATGTGACGCTCGCGGCGGCGCAGCATCGCCCAGAGCAGGGCGGCCATCACCAGCAGCCAGACGATGACGCAGACCGCGAGGAAGACCGACCAGAGCCCATAGATCGCATCGGCGCCCCGGCCGCCCGGGTTGGTGGCCGATTGGATGCCGCCGCAGCCGGCCAGGGCCAGGACGGCGACGCCAAGCCCGCCTTTCCAGCCCTGAATCGGCCCCCTCCCCCACCGTTCCGTTCCTCTGTCGAGCGCAACGCCTACGGCCGAGCCGCGTTGCTTCCCCGCGCGAGCGCTGGTGAGGTTTACTGTCACATGGGGCGTCGGAAACCGTGATGCGGCCGCGGTCGCTGTTCGCGGCGGCGGGCGTGCTGCTCGCCGTGGGGGTCGGGGGCACACTCATCGCCGAGCACCAGATCGCGTGGGGAAAAGAGATGGCGCAGATCGAGCAGCGGACCGGCGGGCATATCGAAGCCGGTCCCGCCGCGATCCGCCGCCTCGGATGCGGCACCTGCCACACGATCCCCGGCCTGCCCGACGCGAAGGGCCGCGTGGGGCCGCCGCTCACCCGCTGGGCGGAGCGCACCTACATCGCCGGCGTGATGCCCAACACGGCGGACAACCTGATCCTCTGGATACGCTGGCCGCAAGGCGTGCTGCCGCGCAGCGGGATGCCCAACATGGGGGCGAGCGAGGCCGAGAGCCGCGACATCGCCGCCTACCTGCTCAGCTTGGACTGACCCGGCGGTGCGCCTCACCCTCGCCTTGCTTTGTTTGCTCGCCGCGAGCCCGGCCTATGCCGAGCAGGGCGACCGGATGCGGGGCGCGGCGCTTGCCGACCAGGGCCGCAACGGCGTGCCGGCCTGCCGCTCCTGTCATGGCGACAAGGGCATCGGCGACGGCAGCGGCGCCTTTCCCCGCCTCACCGGCCAGCTCGGCTTCTATCTCTACAAGCAGCTGAAGGATTTCGCGGCGGGCACGCGCCCGAGCCCGGTGATGTCGCCGATCGCCGCCGCGCTGAGCGATCGGGAGATGCAGGACGTGGCGGCGTATTACAGCTCGGTCCAGGGTCCGTTCTTCCCCCTGCCGATACTCGATGCCAAGCTGGCACAGCGCGGCGGGATGATCTCGGCGGCCGGCATCCCGGAGCGCAACGTCCCGGCCTGCATCGCCTGCCACGGCCCGGCGGCGTCGGGGATGCAGCCGAGCTTTCCCTATCTCGCCGGGCAGTACGCGCCGTATCTCGAATATCAGCTCGATCAGTTCCGGCTGAACCGGCGGCAGAACAGCCCGCTGAACGTGATGAACGACATCGCCGCGCGCATGACCGAGGACGACATGCGGGCGGTGAGCGAATACCTCGCCGCCGTCCGCCCGCCCGACCTCTCCCGCATCGGCGCATCGAGCACCGGCCCCGCGAGCCCGTATACCGGAGCGCCGCTCGCGACCTATCAGGGCACGCGGTGAGGCGGGCGATGTTGCTGCTGGGCGCGGTGCTGGGCATCGCTGGCGCGGCGAATGCGCGCGCGCCCGACCTCGCGCAGGGACGGGCTGTGGCGCTGGGTGGCGGGCCAAGCGATCAGCAGGCCTGCGCCGCCTGTCATGGCGCCAATGGAGAGGGCACGATGCCGATCTATCCCCGTCTCGCCGGCCAGGCGGCGTTCTATCTCTATAAACAGCTCCTGGATTTCCGCTCGGGCGAGAGGGAGAGCGCGGTCATGGGACCGATCGCGCAACGGCTTTCGCCGCGCGAGATGGAAGATGTGGCCGGGTTCTACGCGGCTCTCAATGCGCCGTACACCCCGGCTCCCAATCCCGACGGCGCGCAGTTGCAGCAGGGTGGCACCCTTGCCGCTGTCGGCTCCTCCGGCCGCAACATTCAGCCGTGCGCCAACTGTCACGGTCAAGCGGGCAGCGGTATGCCGCCAAGCTTCCCCTACCTTGCGGGCCAGTCCGGCGTCTATTTGGCTGGTCAGCTCGCCGCGTTTCGCCAGGGATCACGCCGCAACGACCCGCTTAATGTGATGGGCCGCATCGCCGGACAGCTCAACGAAAGCGACATCACTGCCTTGGCGGCCTATTT
>DATIMU010000283.1:0-13536 GCA_035475015.1 Acetobacteraceae bacterium | reverse complement strand
GACTATCTCGCGCAGGCACGCTTCGCCGCCGAGGTGGAAGGGCTCGACATCGAGTTCCGCCAGCTCTCGGTCTATGACGTGGGCGCACTGGGCGAACGGTTCGACGTCGTGTTCTTCATCGGCGTGCTCTACCATCTGCGCCATCCGCTGCTGGCGCTCGATCTCATCCATGAGCATGTCGCGGATGATCTGCTGGTGTTTCAGTCGATGCAGCGCGGCAGCGACCGCGTGACGCCGCTGCGCGAGGATTACGAGTTCTGGGACGCCGAGATATTCGATGATCCCGGCTATCCGAAGCTGCACTTCATCGAGCAGCGTTACGCGCATGACCCGACTAACTGGTGGGCGCCGAACCGCGCGTGCTCTGAGGCAATGCTGCGCAGCGCCGGGTTCTCCGTGACGAGCCACCCTGAGGACGAGGTGTTCATCTGCCGCCGCGTGGCGCGGACGGCGGATGGCTACGGCGCGGTGTATCCCGCGCGGGGCGGGGAGCGTGAGGCCGGATGATCGAGGCGGCGATGATCTGGAACGAGCCGAACAACAAATCCCATTGGGATTTCGAGAACGATCCCGGCTGGGCGGTGTTCGCCGAGATGGCGCGCCTCACCGGCGAGGCGATCGCGGCGGAGCGGCCCGGGCTGCCCCGCGTGCTCGGCGGCATGTCACCGATCGACCCGGACTTCATCCGCCTCATGGCGGCGCAAGGGGTGCTGGACAAGCTCGACGCGGTCGCGGTGCATGGTTTCCCGCTCGACTGGAACCACTGGATGATCGACGAATGGCCGGACAAGATCGCCTCGATCGCCGAGGCGACGCGCCTGCCGGTGTGGGTCTCCGAAGTCGGCGTTTCCACCTTCGGCGCCGAGGAGGTGCAGGAATGGGGGCTGCGGCGCACGGCGGAGCTGCTCGCTGGACGGGCGCCGCGCATCCACTGGTACAGCCTCTACGACCTGCCCGCCGCGTGGCCCGCGACGACGCGCCATCGTGAGGCCGAGGGCTCGTCCTACTACCGTCATTTTCACATGGGGCTGCTCGACGAGCATGGAAATCCGAAGCGCGCGGCGCGTATCTTTCGTGATTGCACGCCTGCGCTCGGCATCTGCCAGTGGTTCCATTTCGAGGATCACCGGCTGGATGACGCGGTGCGTTGGCTCCAGGAACTCGGCGTGACGTATCTGCGCACCGGGCTGAGCTGGGCGGACTGGTTCCGCCCCGACGCGCTCGATTGGTTCGACCGGCAGATGCGCGCGCTGGAACCGTTCGACGTCACCGTGACGTTCTGCTTCACGCCCGAGCACGAGGGCGTCTGGGAGCACTACACCGCGCCGCCGAAGCGCCCGGAGGCGTTCGCCGAATTCTGCGCGGCGATGATCCGCCGCTATGCGGCGTGAGCGCGCGCGGTGCTGACCGTACTCAGTGTCGCCTACTCGCTCGCTCCCGTCGGTCCCGACGCGATCGGCGGCGCCGAGCAGGTGCTCGCAGCACTGGATGAGGCACTGGTCGCCGCCGGCCATCGTTCGATCGTCGTGGCGTGCCAGGGTTCGATCGTCGCGGGTGAGCTGCTGCCGACGATGTGCGCTCCGTCGGGCGCGATCGGCGAGTGCGAACGAGGACGGGCGCAAGCGGCAACCCGCGCGATCGTAGCGGATTTGGTGCGTCGGGAGCGGGTCGATGTGGTGCACATGCACGGGCTCGACTTCGCCGCTTGCTTGCCGCCTCCGGGGCCGCCCGTGCTGGTGACGTTGCATCTGCCGCTGGCTTGGTATCCACGGGAGGCGTTGGCGCCATCGCGGCCCGGTACCTGGCTGCAGTGCGTCTCGGATGCGCAGCACGCCACCTGCCCGCGCGGTTCCCGCCTGCTGCCGCCGATTGCCAACGGCGTGGCGGTCGAGCGGTTGTCGGGAGGCACGCACGCCAGACGCGGCTTCGCGCTCATGCTGGCGCGCATCTGCTCGGAGAAGGGCGCGCATCTCGCCTTGGACGCCGCGCGCGCCGCCGGCGTCCCGTTGCTGATCGGCGGCGAGGTGTTTCCCTATCCCGAACATCAGGCGTATTTCGCGGATTTCGTAAGTCCCCGGCTCGATCGATCGCGGCGCTTCCTCGGGCCGGTGGGCTTCGCGCGCAAGCGTCGGCTGCTGGCGGCGGCGCGCTGCCTGCTGGTGCCGAGCGGCGCACCGGAGACCAGTTCGCTGGTCGCCATGGAGGCGCTGGCTTGTGGCACGCCGGTGATCGCGTTTGCGGTCGGCGCGCTGCCCGAGATCGTCGAGCATGGGCGGACCGGCTTCCTCGTGCGCGACGCGGACGAGATGGCAACCGCGATCGGTCGGGCGAAGACGATCGACGCCGAGGCGTGCCGCGCGGCGGCCCGAGCGCGCTTCTCGCGCGGGCGCATGGTGGATGCGTATGTCGCGCGCTATGCAGCACTCGCCGCGCGTGCGGCGGCATGACGACGCTCGCGGCCGATCTGATTACCGATGACGCGGCGCTCGCGACGCTGCGCCCCTCTTGGGAGCGACTGTGGCGACGCGCATCGTCGGCGACGCCGTTTCAGTCGCCGGCGTGGCTGCTGCCCTGGTGGCGGCAATTCGGCACCGGCGCGCCGCGTGTCGCCATCCTGCGTGACGGCGGCGGCCTGGAGGGCATTCTGCCGCTCTATGTGCTGCAGGACGGGGCGGAGCGCAGGCTGTTGCCGATGGGTGCCGGGATCACCGACTATCAGGACGCGCTGCTGGCGCCCGGTCTGCCGGCAGACGCCGCCCGGCTGTTGCTCGAAGTGGCGTTGCGTCGGGCGCGACGGGATGGCGTCACGGTCTGTGACCTGATCGACCTGCCGCCCGATGCGCGGCTGCGCGAAGCACCGAATCCCGACGGCTGGCGCGGCGAATGGCGATCGGCCGATCCCTGCCCGGTACTGGCATTGCCCGACACCGTCGAGCAGCTGGGCCGGCGAATTCCGGCAACGATGCTGCGCAAGCTGCGGATGAACCGGCATCGCGTCGCGCGCGCCGGCGGGTGCGCGGTCGAGATCGCGACCGCGGAGACCGTGCCCGTGCTGCTCGACGGGCTGTTCCGGTTGCATCAAGCACGCTGGGATGGCGAAGGAGTGCTCGCTGATCCGCGTGTGCGCGCGTTCCACCGAGAGGCCGCGCCGCTGCTGCTGGCGGCGGGTGCGCTGCGGTTACAGGTGCTGCGTTTCGGAGCCCGCATCGTCGCGGCGTACTACGCGCTGCTCGCCGGGCCGCGCATCCTGTTCTATCTCAGCGGCTACGACCCGGACCATGCAAGCGAGAGCCCGGGTACCGTCCTGCTCGGCGCGATGATCGAGGCGGCGGTGCGCGAGGGCAGGACCGAGCTGCATTTCCTGCGCGGCGGCGAGAACTACAAGCACGCCTGGGGCGGGGTCGACCGCGTGAACATGGCGTGTCGCCTGGTGCCCGCATGACAGGCGAGGGCGACATCGGGCGCTATCTGGCGGGCGACCTGTCCGCCGAGGTGACGCTCGCGCGCCTGCTGCTGGCCGGCGTGTCGCCCGAGCAGATCGCTGGTCTGCCGGCGCTGGACGGCACGCCGCGCGGCCGGGCGCTGCAGCACATGGTCTCCGGGCGGCGCAAGGATCTGCGAGAACTGCAGACGATATTCGCTGGTCTCGATCATGGGGCGCGGTCGACGACGCCCGCCGAGACGGTGCGGCGAACCCGGCAAGCCTTCGACCGCGCGGTGGCCGCGTCGCCCGAGGCGAGCGTCGCCGCCTACTCGCTCGGCGACCCCGCGATCCTGGCCGCCGCGACGCAGGAGATCGTCTTATGGCTGGACGCGACGGGACTGATCCGGCCGGCGTCGGACGTGCTCGATCTCGGCTGCGGCATCGGCCGCGTCGCCGCCGCACTCGCGCCCCGGGTCCGCTCCGTCCTGGGGCTCGACGTGTCGCCAGCGATGACCGAGGAGGCGGGGCGACGCTGCGCCGCAGCTAACGTAAAGTTCATCGCGTCCTCGGGAATCAACCTCTCGGTGGTGCCGTCGAGGGCTTACGATCTGGTGCTGGCGGTCGATAGCTTTCCGTATCTCATGCAGGCAGGGTCCATGTTGGCGGAGCGGCACGTAGCGGATGCGGCGCGTGTCCTGCGAGCGGGTGGTGCGCTCGCCATTCTCAATTTGTCGTACCGCGGCGACCCTCCGGCCGACGCCCAGGATGCCGCGCGCTGGGCTGTGACGCATGGCTTCACCACGATCGTGTTGGGAGACGTGCCATTCAAACTCTGGGACGGACGCGCCTTCGTGCTGCGACGGGCGGGGCGATAAGCGCGGATACGAGCTGGCTGGGCGCGATGCGGCGGGGCGATTTTCGCGCGGCCCACGCGATCAGCGACGCGGTGCTGGCCAAACGCGACCCGCGCGCCCGCGACGATCCGCGCCTGCCGTATCATCTTCGCTGGGTGTGGGACGGCGAGGAGCTTGATGGCCGCAACGTGCTGGTGCGGTGCTATCACGGGCTCGGCGATACGATCCAGTTCGCCAGGTTCCTGCCGGAGCTTCGGCGGCGCGCCGCATCGGTGAGCGTCGAGGTGCAGCCGGAGCTGTTCGATGTGCTGGCGACGATGGCGGGGATCGGCCGTCTGATCCCGTTCCGGCACGCCGCGCCGACACGCCCGGCGGAATGCGACGTGGAGATCATGGAACTCGCGCACGCGCTGCGGCTGGACGCGCTGCGCGACGCAGTGCCGTATCTCGCCGTCCGCCCCACCAAGCTGGACCGGCGGAGCGGGCTGAACATCGGGCTGTGCTGGCAATCGGGCGGCTGGGATGACGCGCGTTCGGTGCCGTTCGACAGCCTGCGAAAAGCCGTGGCGCTTCCGGGAATGCATTGCTGGTGCTTGCAGTATCGCCAGGAGGGGGTGGAGGATCTCCCGGCCTTGCGCTGCGCCGTGCCCGCGGGCGCGGACGTGCTGACGACCGCGGCGGCGATCGCGGCGCTGGATGTGATCGTGACTGTCGATACGATGGTGGCGCATCTCGCCGGTGCGCTGGGCCGCCAAACCTGCCTGCTGGTACGGCGGGATTGTGACTGGCGCTGGATGGCGGACCGTGGCGATTCGCCATGGTACCCGACGATGCGGCTGTACCGTCAGGAGATCGAAGGCGACTGGAGCGCGCCGCTCGCGCGGTTGCGCGCCGATCTGCGCCTCAGGCTCGCGGCGGGGGAATGTTGACCGCGAGGACGCGCGCGTCCTCGTCGCTGAGCGTGACGACGCTGCGCGACGCGGGTGCGATGTCGAAGCGACGGAACATGTCGAGCGGGATCGTGAGAAAATGCGCGACGATGGATTTGATGACGTCGCCGTGGCTGACGATCGCCACCTCGCTGTCGGGGTAGGCGGCGCGCAGGCGCAGCACGGCGCCGAGGCTGCGCGTCTGCACCGCCAGCATGGACTCGCCGCCGGGGATCTGCGCGGTGCTGCGAAACCGGTTGAACGCCGGCCAGCCCGGCCAGGCGCGCAATGATTCGAAGGTCCGCCCGGTCCAATCGCCGAAATCGATCTCGATGACATCGGGGTCGATCGTCACGTCGAGCCCGAGCCGCTCGGCGATCGGCTCGGCGGTTTGCCGGGTGCGCTCGAGCGGGCTCGACACGATCGCGGCGATCGGCAGCGCGGCCAGTGCGTCGGCGACCGCGCGTGCCTGGGCGCTGCCGTTCTCGTTGAGCGAGTGGCCGGTGGAGCGGCCGGCGAGGACGCGTCCGAGCAGGCCGTAATCGCCGTGGCGGACGAGGTGGAATGTCGTGGTGCCTGGCATGGTGCGGGCGATACTAGCCCAGGATGAGCGCCGAAGGGCCAGTACCTATCGGGCGGCGTCGCCCCGGATGAACGCTTCGGTGCGCAGCCGCGCCTCGTGATCGGTGAATTGCTCGGGTGGGCTCTTCATGAAGTAGCTGGACGGACCGGTGAGCGCGCCGCCGATGCCGCGGTCAAGCGCGAGCTTGGCGCAGCGCACCGCGTCGATCACTACGCCGGCGGAGTTGGGCGAGTCCCATACTTCGAGCTTCAGCTCGCAATTCAGCGGCACGTTGCCGAACGTGGTGCCTTCCATGCGAATGTAGCACCATTTGCGATCGTGTAGCCACGGCACGTAGTCACTCGGCCCTACATGGGCGAGGGCATCGGACAGCGGCTCGGCCAACTGGCTGTTCACCGCACGGGTCTTGGAGAGCTTCTTCGATTCCAGCCGGTCGCGCTCCAGCATGTTCATGAAATCGGTGTTGCCGCCGAAATTGAGCTGGTAGGTGCGATCCAGCCGCACACCGCGCTCGCGGAACAAATTGGCGAGCATCCGATGCACGATCGTCGCACCGACCTGCGACTTGATGTCGTCACCGACGATCGGCAGGCGCTTGGCCTCGAAGCGCGCCGCCCAGGCCGGGTCGGAGGCGATGAACACCGGGATGCAGTTGACGAACGCGCAGCCGGCGGCCAGCGCCTGCTCGGCATACCAGCGGGTCGCCGCCTCGGCCCCGACCGGGAGATAGGAGACCAGCACGTCCGCCTCCGCGCGGCGCAGCGCGGAGGCGACGTCGACCGGCGGTGCATCCGATTCCTCGACCACATCGCGCACGTAGCGCCCGATGCCGTCCATCGTCGGGCCGCGCTGCACGATGAGGCCGGTGCGCGGCACCTCGGCAAAGGAAAATGTGTTGTTCGGCTCGGCGGCGATCGCATCGGCAAGATCGAGCCCGACCTTGGCCTTTGTCACGTCGAACGCGGCGCAAAAGGTCACGTCCGTGACGTGGTAGCCGCCGAGATCGACATGCATCAGCCCAGGAACGTCATCTCCGACGGCGGCGTCGCGGTAGAAGGTTACCCCCTGCACGAGAGAGGACGCGCAGTTTCCCACGCCGACCACGGCGGCACGGATCTTCGCCAAAGCGGAACCCCTCGAAAGTGAGACGTGGCTATAACCGCAAGGCCAACGCAGGTATGTTCCTGCGGTTCCGATCTCGCCCGCATCCGCCGTGCAACCGGCGGGGCGGCTCCTCTGTTAGCCCGGCAACGGACGCATCATTCGGCAGAGGAGGCGAGAGTGAGCCAAGGCAATACAACCACCGATCACGCGGCCATCCGGAAATGGGCCGAGGCGCGGGGCGGCAAGCCGACCCGGGTGCGTGGGACCGAGAGCAAGGATGGCGCGGGTGTCCTGCGGATCGATTTCGGCGAGCCCGAGGCGTCGCTGGAGCCGATCTCGTGGGACAGCTTCTTCGAGACGTTCGACGATCGGGAGCTGGCGTTCCTCTACCAGGACAAGACGGCCGACGGGCACACCAGCCGGTTCTTCAAGTTCGTCCACCGCGACGAAGGCAAGTGACCGCCCCGGAACTCAGCGCGGCACGATGCGCCAGCTGGGGTCGCGCGCGAACGGTATGTTGCTTTCGCGCTCGTTCAGCCAGTCGTAGGTTTGCCGCGCGCCGGGGAACTCGTAGTTGGACAGGATCGCCGCGGCGGACATCCCATCGATGATGTAGCCGATCGGCGATCCTTGGTACGCCTCCTTCGGGAAGGTGGTCGGGCAGCTCACCTGGTTCGGGAAGCTCGCCTTGTGCAGCTCGGACCAGCTGCTGATGAGCTGGCCGTCGGGCCGATTGCGGAACAGCCAGCCGGCCGGCGCATTCATCCGGCAGAAGCCGTTCTGCTCGTTGGTCCATAGCCCCACGCCGATCTGACCGAGCCACTTGAGCCAGGTGTCGGCCCCCGCGTAGCGATTGCCGGCGATCTGGTCGAGCACCATGATAAGAAAATCCACCTGCCATGGGGCGAATTTCTTGTCGCCGCGCTCATTGAAGATCGCATCGAGGCCGATCGGATTGGAGCGTTTGGCGTAGCGCGCGAGCGCGTATTTGAGGTTGTTCTCGAGCTTGCTCTCGAAGTAGTGCTTCATCGGGTCGCGATCGGGGGTGATCTCCGCCGCCTCGGCGAGCGAGCGCAGGGCCCAGGCATCGCGGCGCGTCTGCTCGGTGCCGAGGACGATGCCTTCAGACCCGCCGCGCTTCGGCGGATACGCCACGCCTAGATTCCACGTCGCCCAGAACTGGCTCTCCTCCATGTAGTAGCGATCGCCGCTCACGATGTAGGGAATGAAGACGAGCGACGGCTGGTGCGAGGGCTCGGGACTCCAGGGCGTGACCGCGTCGACGGTCGGCGGGATCTTGTCCTTCCCGCTCGACGGCGGCCAGTCCCCCGTCACGATCCCGGGATGATCGTCGATGCTGACCGGCCGGTCGGTCTTGCGGTCCCGGTAATGGATCGGGATGCTGCCGCTGGCGTCGGCGTTGGCCATCATCACTGTGTATTCGCGCGGGTCCATCGTCAGCAGATAGAGCGTGGTCCAGCGCGGCACCGGGCCGATATCGGCGCGGCCGCCGGTGGTGCCGAAATAGAGCATCACGTTGGCATTGCCCATCGGCCCGGTATTGGTCTTGACGAGATTCCGGTAATCGGTCTCGATAATGGAGCCTGGGATGCTCAGTCGCTCGTCGTAATGCTGCACGGCGCGGCTGTTGATGAAGTGGTGCCGGTCGTACTGCACGAAGACATCCGGGTCGGTGCCTGACCACACCACCTTGTGCCAGCGCGCGTGGTGATAATGCGTGAGGTCGTCCTTTTGGAACGCGACCTTGCCGTCCTGCTCGACGGCGACATCATAGTGCCAGTTGCGCGCGCCCGGCTGGTAGGTCCAGAGATCCTCGACGATCACGTCGGTGCGGGCTTCCGGCACGCCGGCATAGACGCGCAGGTTCATCCGCGCGGTTAGCCGGGGATGCGGCCGGCCGTCCTCGCCCATCAGCGGGCCCGACAGCATGATCTCGCCGGCGACCGGACCCGACAGCCAGGCTCGCGGCGAGGATCGCCCGAGCATCGCGCGCGCGGATGCGCTGTAGCGCTTCGGCGCCTCGTATTGCTGGGTGATTTCGGTGCGGACCGGTGCCTGGGAGCTGGTCTCGACGCGCACGGTGAACGGGCGTGCGGTGCCGCTGCCGCCGCGCGAGGTGACCCACAGCTTGCCGTAGCCACCGCCCTCGCCGATCTTGTAGGAGCGGAACTTCGTGCTGCCGCTCATCGCGCGGTTCAGCTCCTCGGACAGCAGGCGCAAGGTTCCGAAATTGCCGCCGGCGGTCTTCTCGGTGACGCGCACCGTGTAGGTCTCGGCCGGATCGTCGCCGAGATGCACGGTGATCGTGTCGCCCACCTGGAACGGCGTTCCGGCCGTCGTGCCCTTGTTGTTGCCCAGCACGATGGTGGAGACCTGCGGCGAGTAGAGGTTGACCAGCACCTTCACGTCGTGCCCGGCATTCAGCCATGACGCGGGATCGACGGCCGGCCCGCCAGCCGCGGCGCCCGGCGCGAGCGACACGATCTGTCCTGCCGACCCCTCCGGCAAGGCCAGGCTGAAGATCGCCAGGCGGAGAGAGCCGTCCGGGTAGGAAGAGCGCTCGTCCATCTGCAGCGGCACTGGCTGGCCGCGGACGTTCGCCGCGAGCGCGGTTCCGGCCGGCACCTGCCCGGGTGCGAACGGCACGCCGAAGGTCGCCGGGACGATGTTGCCGCCGGCTGCCCGCCCATTCACGCGCAGGCAGGTGACGGCGCCCGGGCTGCACGAGAAATCCGGCGAGCCGGATCGGTAGGCGACCTGCTCGACGGGGCCGGAGCTCGATGGATCGTCGGCCGAAGCGGCGGGCGCGTTGGAGTGCATCGTCACCGCCACCGATTCCCGCCCGATGCGAACCGGGCCGCAATTGGCGAGCACGAGAAGAGCGGACAGCAGGGCGCAGCGCAGCGGGCTCATCGCACCTCCGGGAACGGGATGTCGGTCAACGATCCGCGATCAGAGATCGGCGATGCGGACCCAGGCGGTGACAGCGACCGCGACGAGTACGCCGCAGACGATCGTTGCAGGCGTGTCGATCGCGAGATCGCGCGCGACCCCGATCCAGAGCGCCAGCACGGCGATCCCGACCGCGATGCCGCCGACCAGGCTGGCCCGACCGCGCTTGATGCCGCCTTGGCCCCGCGATGACAACGCCATCGCGCTAATCCGCCGCGCCGGCGCGGACCTGTCCGGCACGCGGATCGTCGATGCTGTGGCGGATGCGCTTGAGGTCGCGCCGGACGAAACGCTGCGAATAGCCGTTGAAGACGTGGCCGAGCAGGCCACGATCGAGGTCGGAGGTGCCGAATACCCAGTCCGCCATCGGGTAGGTGAGATTGAAGTTGCGTTCCATCATGATGGCCGGGTTGTGGTGCGCGATGTGATGGCGGCGGATGGTGTTGACCAGTGGGATGTAACGGACGATCCGGTCGTCCTTCACATGGCAGAAATAGTGGAACAGCTCGTAATTCAGGTACAGCCCGACATTGGCGATGAGCAGCAGCCACGCCGCGTTCGGCAGGCCCACGAGATAGAGGATGAGCGCCGGCACGAGGGAGATCGCGATGAACGCCACCAGCGCGTAGGGCGGGAAGAACACGATGCGGAAATCCCGCGTGTCGTCGAAGCTCGGGGCGGCGTCGGTGAAGAACTGGTGATGCGCCAGGGTGTGACGCTTGTAGATGCCCATGAGCCCGCGCACCGGACGGTGCATGACGAAGCGGTGTATCCACCACTCGAAGCCGTTGGCGACGAGGAACGCGGCGGGGATGACGAGGTATTCGTACCAGGCGGGATGGCCGATTTGCCGCGCGCAATACCAGATCGCCGCCGCGCCGATGATCGCGATCAGCGCGACATGCGCGATGCCGGAATAGGCGCGGGCGATCCGGGCGCGGAAATCGGCGCGGAAGGCTTGTTGGCGCAGGGTCAAGCGTTCGGCGCTCATCGCGAGCTCCCTCGGCTACATGACGCGATCCTACAGCCCGCCCCCGATCTCGGCCAGCGCCGCCTCGACCTCGGCGCCGGTCAACCGCCAGGCGTTGTCGAGGGTCGCCACCACGTCGCGCATGAACGGCTCGCACAACCGGAGCGCCGCCTGGTCGTCGCCGAGATGGTCGGCCAGCAAGGCGAGCGCCAGCTGGCGGGGTCCGTCACCCGCGTAGGTCCACTCGAACCCGGTTCGGCTGAACCGGCGGAGGTCGAGGCGCGGGTCGAGCGGCCGCCCGTCCACCGTCACCACGGCGCCGTCGAGGCCGCGGCCGCCTTCGTAGACTTTCATGGCGGTCCGATCCTCCTCCCTGGTCAGCCGGGCGGCGGTATCCTACTCCGGGAGGAGGATCGGACCGCAACCGGGAGCGTTCATGTCGGCACGGATCAAATGGGGCGTTCTGCTATCCGGCTTGGCGCTCGCGGGCTGTGCCTATGATCCGCCGATGCGGGCCGACCATGCCTCGGCGGCGTATCGGAAGGATCTCGCCGCCTGCCAGGACGCCGGCGACAAGGAGGCGGACCGCCGCGTCATGGCGAGCGGCATCCTGTTCCTGACCTACCCGGTCTCGCTGCCGATCGAGCGGCGGGTGCAGACCCGCAAGTGCATGGAAGGGAAAGGCTACAAGCTGGAGGATTGAGGCCGTGGATGCACGCGAGACGATGATCCGGGAGATCGAGCGGGATGCGCGGGAGACCGCCTCCTGCACCGGGCGGGCGGTGCTCGCGGCACCGGTGCTCGCGGCACTTCGCAAGGTCCGGCGCGCGGGCTTCGTGCCGGAAGCGGATGAGCGGTCGGCTTGGCTCAATCGGCCGCTGTCGATCGGGCACGGCCAGACGATCTCGCAGCCCTTCGTGGTCGCGCTGATGACCGATCTGCTGGATCTCGCGCCGGATCATCGCGTGCTGGAGGTCGGCACCGGCTCGGGCTACCAGGCGGCGGTGCTCGCGGAACTGGCGGGCGAGGTGTTTTCGGTCGAGATCGTCCCGGCGCTGGCCGAGCGGGCGCGGCTCGCCTTGGCGCGGGAGGGCTACGGGCGGGTGCGGTTGCGCGCGGGGGACGGCGCGCGAGGCTGGCCGGAGCAGGCGCCGTTCGACGCGGTCGTCGTCACCGCGGCGGCGCCCGCGATCCCGCCGGACCTCGTCGCGCAGTTGCGGCCGGGCGGACGCATGGTGATCCCGGTGGGCGACCCGGGGGGCGAGCAGAGCCTGGTGGTCCTGCGCAAGGCGGCGGACGGCGCGGTGACGCGCGAGACCGTCCTCGGCGTCTCGTTCGTGCCGCTGACCGGCGGGCGAGCCTTCCCACGCGATAGCGGAACGGCTTAGAATCCATGTCGGTCGCGCCGGAATCGAACACGAAGCGCGCAACGCCATGAAAACGGGGACAGGCTCATGCTGAGACGGATTCTGTTGGGCGCCGCTGCTTCGGCCGCGCTGGCCCTGGTCGCGCCGATACTGGGTGGCCCGATGCTGGGTGCGACGGCGGCGCAGGCGCAAATCCACATCGCGACCGCCGGGCCGATGACCGGGCAATACGCGGCGTTCGGCCAGCAGATGAAGGAGGGCGCCGAGCAGGCGGTGGCCGACCTCAACAAGGCCGGCGGCGTGCTCGGCAAGCAACTGGTGCTCGATATCGGCGACGACGCCTGCGACCCGCGCCAGGCGGTTTCGGTGGCGAACGACCTCGCGAGCAAGGGGGTCAAGATGGTCGCCGGGCATTTCTGCTCGGGCAGTTCGATCCCCGCGAGCAAGGTGTATGCCGACGAGGGCATCCTGCAGATCTCGCCGGCCTCGACCAACCCGAAATACACCGACGAGGGCAGCTGGAACACGTTCCGCGTCTGCGGCCGTGACGACCAGCAGGGCAAGGTCGCCGGCAAGTTTCTCGCCGAGCACTTCAAGGGCGACAAGATCGCCATCCTCAACGACAACTCGGCCTACGGAAAGGGCCTCGCCGACGAGACCACCAAGGCGCTCGAGGCGGCCGGCGTGAAGCCGACGATGGAGGCGGCCTACACGCCGGGCGAGCGCGACTATTCCGCGCTGGTCAGCCGGCTCAAGGCGGCGGGTGTCACGGTGATCTATGTCGGCGGCTATCACCCCGAGGCCGGGCTCATCATCCGCCAGGCCAAGGAGCAGGGGATGAAGGCCACCCTGATCGGCGGCGACGCGCTGGTGACCAACGAGTTCTGGCAGATCGCCGGCGACGCCGGGGCGGGCACGATGATGACCTTCCCCGCCGACCCGCGGAAGCGGCCGACGGCGGCCACCGTGGTTGCCGAGTTCAAGGCCAAGAAGATCGATCCCGAGGGCTACGTGCTCTACACCTACGCCGCCATCCAGGTCTGGGCGGACGCCGTGAAGAAGGCCGGCACCACCGATCCGAAGAAGGTCGCCGAGGTGCTGAAGGCGGACGGTCCGTGGCAGACGGTGCTCGGCCCGATCAGCTTCGACAAGAAGGGCGACATCACCTCGTCGGACTATGTTTTCTACGTCTGGAAGAACGGCAGCTACGCGCAGATGTAATTGGTGCCTCGGCCTGGGCGGACGCCCGGGCCGAGGCCCTCGATGGCCGGGTTGCCGCCGTCCCGGCCTCCCTGGCCACCGCCGTTCTCGCGGGCCTGACGCCGCGCCGCT
>DATIMU010000282.1:0-1623 GCA_035475015.1 Acetobacteraceae bacterium | reverse complement strand
CCGGAATTCCCGGTAGTCGAGCATGACTGGACCCCGGCCCAGAAGCACGCCTGCGGCATATGGGAGTGACGGCCCAGGCAGCCGGCGGCTAAGTTCTCGAGCGCGTCCGCCAGACGATTCCAAGCCGCTCGCCGCGGTGCTACGTTGGCCGCTTGACCGGCCGAGCGCACCGCTTCACCGCCCTGCTCGTGGCAGCGCTCCTGCTGCTGGGTCAGGCCGCGTTCGGCCCCGGCGCGGCGACGTCCGCGTCAGCCGATCCGCTCGATGCCATCCGGATCTGTCACGCCTCGGCGGAGCAGGCACCTGCCCCGGCGCAGCCGCCCGCGCATCGGACGGAGTGCCTGCTGTGCGTCATCTGTCACGCCCTCAGCGGGCCCGCCGTGCTGCCCGCGGCCGCGGCCGCCGCCCTCGCGCCCTCCGCGCCGGTCGTTGCCGCGCTTGCGTTGCTGCCGCCCTCGCGCGCCCCGCAACCGCCGCCGTTCCTCGCCGCCGGCTACCCGACCGGGCCGCCGATCCTGAGCTGAGCCGATCTTCACCGGCAGCATCGATGCTGCCCAGAGACCGTCTCAAGCCAGGAGCCTGCATGAAACGCGCATCCATCGCGGCCGCAATCTGCGCGGCCCCCCTCGCGCCCCATCTCGCCCAAGCGCATGCCGTCGCCGGCGCCCGCGTCTTCCCCGTCACGCTCACGATCGACGATCCGGGCGTCGCCGACGAAGCGTCCATCCCCAGCTTCAGCGTGCAGCGCCAAGGCGCCTCCGGCGATCTCGGCCTGCCGGACTTCTTCAACCGGCTCACGCCGCTCGTCGAGATCGCCTGGTCCTCACCCGCCTCCAAGCCGACCGACCTCGGCACGCAGCTGATGGTCTCGCCCGGCGTGCTCTATGAAGCCGACTGGTTCCAGATTGGCATCGAGGCGCTGATCCCGGCCAACCGGGCGAGCGGCCGCAACGTGGGCGTCATCACCCAATTCCAAGTCTTCTTCGACGATCTCTTCCCCAACAGCCTCGGCAAGCCGCTGTTCGGCCGCTGAGAGAGGAGCCATCCAATGCGCAATCTCCGCTCCGCAATCCTCGCTTCCGCCATCGTCGCCCTGCCCGCCACTTCCTGGGCGCATGCAAGGCTGCGCTCAGCCGAGCCCGCCGTTGGCGGGACCGTCCGGACCGCCCCGGCCCAGGTCGAGATCACCTTCAGCGAAGCCGTCGAGCCCCGGTTCAGCGACATCACGGTGCACGACGCCTCCGGGCGTCAAGTCGATCGCAAGGACGTCCATGTCTCCGCCAGCGACGCGCATCGGCTGACCGTCGGGCTCGAGGCGCTGCAGCCCGGGCAGTACACCGTGAACTGGCACGCCACCTCGGTCGACACGCACAAGACCGAGGGCTCGTACAGCTTCACGGTCGCGCCCTGAACCTCGCGCTGATCCTCGCCCGCGGCGGAGCGGACGCGGCGATCCTCTCAGCCTTCGGCGCGCTCGTCTCCTTGGTGATCACCACCGGGCCGAGCCGGGCGACACTGCTGGTTGCGTGGGTGTCGGCCGGAGCGGCGGTGGCGTTCGTCTCGCTCTGGGCCGCACTGCAGACGTTCGCCCTCGCCGGGTCGCTGGCGGGCTTGGGCGTGGTC
>DATIMU010000281.1:0-3544 GCA_035475015.1 Acetobacteraceae bacterium | reverse complement strand
CGAGGCCGATCTGCTCGATCCGAAGCGGGTCATCCAGATCGGCCTGCGCGGCACCACAAACGATCCGGCGCTGTGGGAATTCAGCACGGCGAGCGGAATGCGCGTGATCGGCATGGACGAATTGCAGGACAAGGGATGGCGGTTCGCGGTCGAGGAAGCGCGGCGGATCGCCGGCACCGGGCCGACCTATCTGTCGTTCGACATCGACAGCCTCGACCCATCCGAAGCGCCCGGCACCGGCACGCCGGAAGCCGGAGGCATCCGCATGATCGAGGCGCTGCGCATCCTGCGCGGGTTGCGCGGGCTCGACTTTGTCGGCGGCGACGTGGTGGAAGTGGCGCCCTCGTTCGACCCCGGCACGCTCACCGCGTTCAACGGCGCCTCGGTGCTGTTCGAGATTCTTTGCCTGCTCGCCGAGGCGCGGCAGGCGCGACTCCGAAAGACCTAGTCCCCGGCTTCGGCGACCCGCGACCGCTTTGGCCGCGCCTTGATCTCCGCCATCGCCTGCTCGACGTGGCGGCTGAACACGTACTCGGCGCGACGCTGGCGATCGAGCGGAATCTCGGCGGCCATCGCGCCCTCGGTGCGAATGCCGCGCATCGCCTGCGCCGCGGCCTTCCACGGCTTGCGCACGGTCTCGGCCACGGCGCTCGCCTCGTAGCCGCTATGCACCATGCAGTCGGCGCATTTCTCGTAATTGCCGGTGCCGTACTTGTCCCACTCGGTCGTTTCCATCAGCTCCTTGAAGGTCTTGGCGTAGCCCTCGCCGAGCAGGTAGCAGGGCCGCTGCCAGCCGAAATAGGTGCGCGTCGGGTTGCCCCAGGGCGTGCAGTGGAAACTCTGGTTGCCGGCCAGGAAGTCGAGGAACATCGAGGACTGGTTGAACGCCCACTTGCCCTTCCACTTGCCCTTGCCCTGGCGCGCGAACCACCCCCGGAACAGCTCCTTGGTGGCGCGCCGGTTGAGGAAATGCTGCTGGTCCGGCGCGCGCTCGTAGGCGTAGCCTGGCGAGACGCTGATCCCGTCGATCCCCATCGCCATCACATCGTCGAAGAACGAGGCGACCTTCTCGGGCTCGGCGTTGTTGAACAGCGTCGCGTTGATGATGGTGCGGAAGCCGGCCTGCTTGGCTTTCGCGATGGCCGCCACGGCGCGGTCGTAGACGCCGTCCTGGCACACCGAGGCGTCGTGCTCGGCCTTCGCGCCGTCGAGATGCACCGACCAGGTGAAATACGGTCCCGGCTTGAACAGGTGCATCTTCTTCTCGAGCAGCAGGGCGTTCGTGCAGACGATGACGAACTTCTTGCGCGCGATGGCGCCCTCGACCACCTGCTCGATCTCGCGATGCAGCAGCGGCTCGCCGCCGGCGATCACCACCACGGGCGCGCCGCACTCGTCCACCGCCTCCAGGCACTCGGCGACCGACAGCCGCTGATTGAGGATCTCGGCGGGGTAGTCGATCTTGCCGCAGCCGGCGCAGGCGAGATTGCAGCGGAACAACGGCTCCAGCATCAGCACTAGCGGGTAGCGCTTGCGCCCGATCAGGTGCTGCTTGAGCACATAGGCGCCCACCCGGATCGCCTGGTTCAACGGCACGGCCATGCTTGTCCCCCTCAGGTGCCCAGGACGGGCCCCGCTTCAGGTATCGGCGAGTTGCGCCGGAAAGCGGAAGCGCACGTCCTCCGCGACACCGGCCAAGGTGGAAATGCTCACATCACCGAACTGGCGCAACCCCTCCAGTACATCTTTGACCAACGTCTCGGGCGCCGACGCCCCCGCCGTGAGGCCGACTGTCGCCATGCCCTCGAACCACTCGGGCCTGAGATGGCTGGCGTCGTCGATCAGATAGCTCGGCTTGCCCAGTTCCTCCCCGATCTCTCGCAGCCGGTTGGAGTTCGAGCTGTTGCGCGAGCCGACCACCAGGATGATGTCGACCTCCTTCGCGAGATCGCGGACCGCCTGCTGGCGATTCTGCGTTGCGTAGCAGATATCGCGCACGTCCGGCCCCACCACCGCCGGGAAGCGCGCCTTGAGGGCGGCGATGATGCCGCGCGTGTCATCCACCGAGAGCGTGGTCTGGGTGATGTAGGCCAGCCGCTCGGGGTCGCCGACTTCGAGCTTCGCCACGTCCTCGGCGGTTTGCACCAGATGGACCTTGCCGGGGACCTGCCCGATCGTCCCCTCGACCTCCGCGTGCCCGGCATGGCCGACCAGCACGATCTCGCAGCCCTGGGCGGCGTAGCGGCGGCCCTCGTTGTGCACCTTCGCGACCAGCGGGCAGGTCGCGTCGATCACCGGCAGGTTGCGCGCGGCGGCGGCCTCCTCCACCCGGCGGGCGACGCCGTGCGCGCTGAACACGGTCATGGCGCCGGGCGGGATCTCGTCCAGCTCGTCGACGAACACCGCGCCGCGCGTGCGCAGATCCTCGACCACGTGGCGGTTATGCACGATCTCGTGGCGCACATAGATCGGCGGCCCGTATTTCTTCAGGGCGCGCTCGACGATCTCGATCGCTCGCTCGACGCCCG
The DNA here is from genome assembly GCA_035475015.1 of Acetobacteraceae bacterium. Taxonomy (GTDB): domain Bacteria; phylum Pseudomonadota; class Alphaproteobacteria; order Acetobacterales; family Acetobacteraceae; genus JAFKFI01. The sequence continues at coordinate 1,016 of DATIMU010000281.1, read as the reverse complement.
CGCAGAAACCTCGGGGCTGGGCCAGGACGACGCGCATCACCTTGCTTCTCCAATCGGCGCCGCCAGGGCCGTCGTGGCCCCCGTAGGACATTCCATCGCGGTCATCAACTCTCCTCGTCGCCGCCCGCACCTGCCCGGCCGCGCTTCCAGGACCGCGCTGGCCGGGACCGCGGGCGCCCGTATGGCATGGACCGGCCCGGTAGGGTAAACCGCCGCCGGCTCCGGAGTCACATAAGCGACAGAGCACTGTGGCTGTTTTGCAACATTGGCGGGGAGGTCGGCCGGGGCACCCCGCAATCCGGGATCTCGGGCCGGGCCTTGGCCCTATGTAATGGGTGATGACGGATGGCCAGGGCGTTCCCCGAATCGGAGGGAGCGTTGCTGGAGCGGAGAGCGGGGGGTGATGCGTTACTCCATATCAGGCGACCGAAGGCGAATGGCATGAGCGCTGTGCGGACCCCATTGCTGGACCGGGTTTCGGTGCCGGCGGATTTGCGGAATTTCTCGGCCGAGCAGTTGCGCGCGGTGGCCGAGGAGTTGCGGGCGGAGACGATCGACGCGGTGTCGGTGACGGGGGGGCATCTCGGCTCGGCGCTGGGGGTGGTGGAGCTGACGGTGGCGCTGCACGCGGTGTTCGACACGCCGCACGACCGGCTGATCTGGGACGTCGGCCACCAGGCCTACCCGCACAAGATCCTCACCGGCCGGCGCGAGCGCATCCGCACCCTGCGCCAGGGCAGCGGCCTGTCGGGCTTCACGCGGCGGGCCGAGAGCGAATACGACCCGTTCGGCGCGGCGCACTCCTCGACCTCGATCTCCGCCGGGCTCGGCATGGCGGTGGCGCGCGATCTCAAGGCCGCCAATGGACAACCCGATCAGCGCAACGTCGTGGCCGTGATCGGCGACGGGGCGATGAGTGCCGGGATGGCGTATGAGGCGATGAACAACGCCGGGGCCTTGCGCTCGCGGCTGGTGGTGATCCTCAACGACAACGACATGTCGATCGCGCCGCCGGT
>DATIMU010000280.1:0-1889 GCA_035475015.1 Acetobacteraceae bacterium | reverse complement strand
CGTCACCCGAGTTCACCCACGCTTCCCGGAGAAAGGTTCGCCCGTCGATCAAGCCCAACAACGTAAAACGGAAAGCCTTTTGGCCGAAAAACGGACAATGACGTATCGGTTGTACGAGCTGCCACGCTTCCCGAATGCCGGCGGCCGCAAAACCGAGACGGTCGAGGAAAGATCGCCGCTTCACAACATTCGCCAGCCGGGCTCGGTCGACCGCCCGCTGGCGCGGATCCACCATAGCCAAAATATCACTCACGGCTCAGATTGAGCACCAGCAGCACCTTGGTTTCTTGATCTTTGGGACGATCTTATGCTTCGTTAATGTTTCCGTTGCGGAATGAGTACTTAAAACAATCTGCAACATTTCGTGATCAAACTGCCGCTAGTCCGGTGAATGAGGCACTTCGGGTCCACCGATCCGGCGATGCGGCCGAGAAGAGAGAATGAGAACAGCGCATTTCGCCGCCGATGAAGTCGGGGCGCGGGACCTCCGACCGACCCGCGATCCGCAGGCCGGGCCGGCCACCCGTCCCGCCGGAGCCTCGCGGGTTTGGGTGCTCGCCTGCCATCGCGAGGGCGACAACGCGCAGATGATCGGCTTGGCCGAGGCTCTGGGCTGGCCGTTCGAGGTCAAGCGGATCATCCACCGCAAGCGCGTCTCGCCGCGCGCCATGCTGCTGTCGGCGACGCTGGCGAGTGTCGATGCGCGGCGGACCGGCGAGCTGGAGCCGCCCTGGCCCGACCTCGTCATCTTCGCCTACCACCGCAACGAGAACGTCGCGCGCTGGATCCGCGAGCAGTCGGGCGGGCGGACACGGCTCGTGCTGGTCGGCCGGCCCTGGTCGGCGGGCGACGACCTCGACCTGATCGTCACCACCCCGCAGCTCCAGCTGGCCGAGCGGCCGAACATCCTCCACAACGCGCTGCCGCTGCACCGGATCACGCCGGCCAGGCTCGAGGCGGCCGCTGCCGAGTGGGGGCCTCGCCTGCGGCACCTGCCGCGACCGTTCACGGCGGTGCTGGTCGGCGGGAGCAGCGGCCCCTACGCCTTCGACCGGACGGCCGCGGAGCGGCTCGGGCACGAGGCCGGCGCGTTCGGCCGCGAGCAGGGCGGCGGCTCGCTCCTGGTCACGACCAGCGCCAGGACGTCGCGCGCCGCGGCGGAAGCAGTCCTGGGCGGCGTCACGGGACCCGCCCACTGCCACCGCTGGTCCCCGGATCAGACCGAGAATCCCTACCTCGGCTTTCTGGCACTCGCCGACCGGATCATCGTCACGGGCGACTCGATCTCGATGATCGCCGAGGCCTGCGCCACGCGGAAGCCCGTCCGGCTGTTCGCGTTCGGCGGCGGTCCGGCGACGATGCGACCGGAGCCGCGGCGAGCCGGGCGGGACCTCCGGAGCCTGCGCGCGCGCGAGTTCAGGCCCAGGGCGTTGCTCTACGCCTGGTACATGCGGCTGCCGCGGTGGCGTATCAACCGCACGCGGGACCTGCGTCTGGTCCACCGGACGCTGGTCGCCTCGGGCCGGGTCGCCTGGTTGGGCGAAGCCGCCGCGCCACCGACCTCGGGTCCTGTCCCGGGCGACATGGCGCGTACCGTGCGGCGGGTCGCGGCCTTGGTCCCGAACCCGCCTCTCATGGCGCCGCTCGCCCAGCTCGTGCAAGCCGCCGCTCGATAGCTGCCCGGGCTTTTGCCCCGAACCGCTTATCCCGTTGACACAGGCATAGCCACAGGTTGTGGTCGGGCCGGTCGAGACGGGAGGTGGCGATGGTTCAGCGGCCGGGCTCACTGCCGGAGTTCGAGGCGCGGTTTCCCGACGATGAGGCCTGCGCCCGCTGGCTGTTCGGGAAGCGCTGGCCCGACGGGTTCCGCTGCCCCGGCTGCGGGCACG
>DATIMU010000279.1:0-2242 GCA_035475015.1 Acetobacteraceae bacterium | reverse complement strand
TCCTTGGCCTCTGACGGGCTGGGCCATTCGGCCTTGCTCCCCGCGATTGCCGGGGTGGACTCCGCTGTCGTGACGGCGAGTGCGGCCATCGCGGCAGAGCGAAGCAGGTCGCGTTTCGTAAGCATCTGAACGACTTCTTTCCGGTTCGCCGCTTGTGGTCGCGCGCGCGTAGGCAGCACGGCCGTAGGCTACGCGATCTCCGCGCACCGCGCTATAGTTGGCGCTTGGCGTTCTGTTTGGCGTTGAATTCCGACGAGGATCGAGCCGGCTTGCGGCCCATCTTCACGCCGCGCGCCTCTCCTCCCCGCGCAAAATCACCCCCAGCGCCTCCACCAACCGATCCATCATCGCATCCGTATGGAACGGCGACGGCGTGAACCGCAGGCGCTCCGCCCCGCGCGGCACCGTGGGATAGTTGATCGGCGTCGCATACATGGAGAACTCGTCGAGCAACCGCCGGCTCACCTCGCGGCACAGCGCCGCATCCCCGACATGCAGCGGCACGATATGGCTCGACGAGGGCAGCACCGGCAGCCCGGCGGTCTCCAGCCGGCGCTTCAATGTCGCCGCCCGCTCGAACAGCTTCTCCCGCCGCGCCGAATCCCCGCGCACATGCCGCACGCTCGCCAGCGCGGCGGCGACGATCATCGGCGGCAGGGAGGTGGTGAAAATGAACCCCGCCGCGTTGGAGCGGATCCAGTCCACCACCTCGGCGTCGCCGGCGATGTAGCCGCCATGCGCGCCGAACGCTTTTGCCAATGTCCCCTCGATGATGTCCACGCGATGCGCCACCCCGTCGCGCTCGGCGACACCGCCGCCGTGCGGGCCGTACATCCCGACCGCGTGCACCTCGTCGAGATAGGTCATCGCGCCATACCGCGCGGCGAGGTCGCAGATCGCGCCGATCGGGGAAATATCGGCGTCCATCGAATACACGCTCTCGAACGCGATCAGCTTCGGCACGGCCGGCGGCGCCTCGCGCAGCAATTCCTCCAGATGCGCCACATCGTTGTGCCGGAAGATGCGGCACGCCGCCTTGGAGCCCTTGATCCCGGCGATCATCGAGGCGTGGTTCTTGGCGTCGGAGAACACCACCCAATCGGGCAGGCTGTTGAGGATGGTCGACAGCGCCCCCTGGTTGGAGACGAAGCCCGAGGTGAACAGCAATCCCGCCTGCTTGCCGTGCAGGCTGGCGAGTTCGGCCTCCAGCGCGTCGTGATAGGGGCTGGTGCCGCTGATATTGCGCGTCCCACCCGCCCCGGCGCCCATCTTGCGCGCCGCCTCGCAGGCCGCCTCGATCAGCACCGGGCTGTTGCCCATGCCGAGATAGTCGTTAGACGACCACACCAGCACCTCGCTGCCGTCCGGGCGCAGATACAGCGGAAACCGCGCCGCCTGCTTCTCCAGGGGGGTAAAAGTCCGGTAGCGGCCCTGGGCGCGGATGTCGTCCAGCGAGCGGCGGCAGAGGTCGTGGAACTGATGCATGGGGCAAGGCGCCTTCGGACGCGCGGGAATGCCGAGGGTTATATCCACCCGGCCGGCGAGAAAAAAGGGTCGCGATCCGGCTCAGCCCCGGACGGCCAGCGCCATCCCCCCCAAGGTGAGGGCCAGCGCCACCAGCTGGCGCGCCCCGAGCGGTTCGCCGAGCAGCAGCGCCGAGCCGCTGACCCCCACCACCGGCGCGATCAAGGTGCCGATCGCGGCGGTCGAGGCGGGCAGCAATTGCAGCGCGCGGAACCAGGCGAGATAGGCAAAAACCATCGGCACCGTGGCGCAGTAGAGCAGGGCCAGCCAGCCGAGCGGTGTCACCAGCGACCAGTCGGGCACCTCGAAGGCGGCCAGCGCCACCGGCGGGACGGCGCCGAGCAGCACCTGCCACGCCACACCGGCGACCGGAGGCAGCCGAGGCGGGCGGTTCTTGCTGATGACCGTGCCGAGCGCGAACAGCCAGGCCGCGCCGAGCCCGCAGGCGATGCCCGGCAGCTTGGCCCAGGACGCCGCCTCCACCCCATGCCCGCCGACCAGGACAACAATCCCGCCGATCCCCAGCACGAGCGCGGCCGCGCGCCCCACCGTCAGCCGCTCGCCGAACGCGAGCCAAGCCAGCAGCGCCGCCCAGATCGGCATGGTATACGTGAAAATGACCGCCTCGGAGGCCGGCAGCCAGATCAGCGCGGTGATGGTGAGCACGGTGAACAGGCCGTAATTCAGCATCGACGCGACCACCAGGATCGGCCACTGG
>DATIMU010000278.1:0-9641 GCA_035475015.1 Acetobacteraceae bacterium | reverse complement strand
GGACCAGAAACTCGTGCTGGCGCTTGGCCGGCTGCACCGCAACAAGGCTTTTGACATGCTCATTCGCGCCCTGCCCCGCCTGACAGGCACGCACGTCGTGATCGCCGGGGACGGGCCGGAGCGGGCGGACCTGCTGGATGTCGCACGGCGGGAGGGGGTCGCCGATCGGTTGCATCTCGCGGGCTGGCGGCAGGATACCGGGGCGCTGCTCGCCGCCGCCGACGCTCTGGCCTGCCCCTCACGCCACGAGCCCCTCGGCAACGTCGTCATCGAGGCGTGGTCCGCCGGGCGGCCCGTGGTCGCCGCCGCGTCGGAGGGTCCGAGCGAGCTGATGACCCCGGACGATGGTATTCTGGTCCCGCCCGAAGACCCCGCCGCGCTGGCCGACGCGCTCGGCCGCGTGATGGGCGATCCGGCATGGGCCGCCTCGCTCACGCTTGCCGGACGCCGGCGGTTCGAGGACGAGTTCGCGGAGGCGCCAGTGGTGGCGCGCTGGCGGGAGTTCCTTGGCGCCGTGGAGCAAGCCTGATGTGCGGCATCGCCGGTCTGATCCTCGCCCCGGGCGCGCCGCCACCCGACCCCGCGACGCTAGCCACGATGATCGGCAGCCTGGCGCATCGCGGCCCGGACGGTTCCGGCCACACGGTGGTCGGCCGCATCGCGCTGCTGCACAACCGGCTGGCCATCATCGACCTCGAGACGGGCGATCAGCCCTTGTTCGCCGGTCAGGCCGCGTTGGTCGCCAACGGCGAGGTCTACAATTATCGCGAGCTGCGCATCGCGCTGCCCGAGGTCAGCTTCGCGACCAACAGCGACTGCGAGCCGCCGCTGCATCTCTGGCTGCGCGACGGCCCCGGCGGCTACGCGCGGCATCTGCGCGGCATGTTCGCCATCGCGGTGCATGACCGGGTGGGACGCAGCATCACCCTGACGCGCGACCCGTTCGGCATCAAGCCGCTCTACACCGCGCAAATCGCCGGTGGCCTCGCCTTCGCCTCGGAGCCCCAGGCCATCCTGGCGGCCGGGCTGGTCTCCCGCCGGCTGCGCCCCGCCGCCCGCTCCGAGCTGCTGCAGTTGCAGTTCACCACCGGCACCGAGACGATCTTCGAGGGTATCCGCCGCGTGCTGCCCGGCGAGACGCTGACCTGCTCCGACGGCCATGTGCTGAGCCGCAACCGCGAGCCTGCCCTGCCCGACACGCCCACCGAGAGCATCGGCGAGGACGAGGCACTGGCGCGGCTCGATCGCGCGCTGGAGGAGAGCATCGATCTGCACCAGCGCAGCGACGTGCCCTACGGCATGTTCCTCTCGGGCGGCATCGACAGCGCCACGCTGCTCGCGCTGATGGCGCGACTGAACAGCCAGCCGGTGCTCGCCTTCACCGCCGGCTGGGACGGCGGCGCCGCCGACGAGCGGGTGCAAGCCGCCGCGGTCGCCCGCGCGACCGGCGCGCGCCACGAGACCATCGAGATCACCGAGGCAATGGTCTGGCGGCACCTGCCGGAGATCGTCGCCTGCATGGACGACCCGACGGCGGACTACGCCATCATCCCGACCTGGTTCCTCGCCAAGCGCGCGCGGCAGGACGTCAAGGTGGTGCTGTGCGGCGAGGGCGGCGACGAGATCTTCGGCGGCTATGGGCGGTATCGCAGCGCGATGCGCCCGTGGTGGCTCGGCGGACGGGTGATGCGGGCGCGCGGCTGCTTCGACCGGGTGGACGTGCTGCACACCCCGCCGCTCGGCTGGCGCGACGGCTACGCCGCGTCCGAAGGCCGCGCGGCGGAAGGCGGCCGCTCGCGGCTTGCCGCAGCCCAGGCGACCGATGTCGCGGATTGGCTGCCGCACGATCTGCTGCTCAAGCTCGACCGCTGCCTGATGGCGCACGCCGTCGAGGGCCGCACGCCGTTCCTCGATCCCGGCGTCGCCGCCGCCGGCTTCCCGTTGCCCGACGCGCTCAAGGTGCGCCAGGGGCGCGGCAAGTGGATTCTCAGGAAATGGCTGGAGAAGAATTTGCCGGCGGCGAACCCTTGGGCGCCCAAGCAGGGCTTCACGGTGCCCGTCGGCACCTGGATCGCGCGCCAGGGCGCCCGGCTTGGCCCGTTGGTGGCGGCGCAGCCCGGCGTCGCGGAGATCGCCGACCGCGCCAAGGTCGAGGCATTGTTCCGCAACTGCGGCCCCGGCTGGCCCGGCGGTTTCGCCGCGTGGAGCCTCCTGTTCTACGCGCTCTGGCACAACCGGCATATCCTGGAGCGGCCTGCCGGCGGCGACGTGTTCGAGGTGCTGGCCGCCCGCTAGGCCCTCGCGCGCGCCCGACGCCGACCGACCCGCAGTTGTGATCGCGCGCTGTTCCGAACCTCGGCGGCAATTGTCGGCTTGAGCATACCAGGCGTGCCACGGAGGCCCGGGAATGCGGAACAGGCTGAGGGTCGTCGTGCTCGGCGGCGGGTTCGCCGGACTGACCCTGCTCAAGAGCCTGCGGAATGCGGCGGTGGAACTCGTGCTGGTGGACCGGCGGAACCACCACCTGTTCCAGCCGCTGCTCTACCAGGTGGCGACCGCCGCGCTCTCATCGACCGAGATCGCGCAACCGACCCGCTCCATCATGCGCGGCGCCCGCAACGTGACCGTGCGGTTGGACAAGGCGGTCGGCGTCGACCTGCCGGGCCGGCGCCTTCTGCTGGCGGACGGCGGCGCGCTGCATTACGACATCCTCGTCATCGCGACCGGGGTCGATTACAACTATTTCGGCCATGCCGACTGGGCGAGACACGCCCCGAGCCTCAAGTCGGTCGCGGATGCCATCGAGATCAGGCGTCGGCTGCTCCTGGCCTTCGAGGAGGCGGAGAAGACCGATGATCCCGCCCGCCGCCGGCAGTTGCTCACCTTCGTGCTCGTGGGCGGCGGCCCGACCGGCGTGGAGATGGCCGGCTCCATCGCCGAGCTCGCACGCTTCGCGCTGCGGCGCGACTTCCGGCACATCGACCCGGCATCGGCGCACGTGATCCTGCTCGAAGCCGGGCCGAAGCTGCTCAGCGGATTCGCCGATCGCCTTTCCGCCTACGCGCTTCGGGCGCTCCGGCGCATGAACGTCGACGTCCGGCTCTCGACACCGGTGGACGCGATCGACGCGGACGGCGTGAGCACCGGCGATCACCGCATCGAGGCGGCACTGGTGATCTGGTGCGCCGGCGTACGCGGCTCGTCGCCGGCGAGCTGGCTCGGGGTGCCGATGACCACGCACGGGACCGTCCCCGTGGCACCCGATCTCTCTGTCATTGGCCATCCAGAGGTCTTCGTGGCCGGGGATCTCGCGCATGTCCTCGAGCAGAATGGCCGACCGCTGCCGCAGATCGCGACGGTCGCGAAACAGCAAGGTGCCTATGTCGCGCGGGTGATCGCGGCCCGCGCCGCCGGGACCACGCCGCCCGGCCCGTTCGCATTTCGCAATCCCGGGTCGCTTGCGATCATCGGCCGCTCCTCCGCCGTGGCGGATTTCGGCTGGCTGCGCCTGACCGGATTCGTCGCCTGGCTGGTCTGGGCGCTCGCCCACATCTTCTTCCTGATCGGATTTCGCAATCGCAGCGAGGTGTTCCTGGAATGGGCCTGGGAGTGGTTCACCTACAAGCGCGGCGCGCGGCTGATCGTGGATGCTTCCCGCTCCACGGACGAGCGTTCCGCGGACGAGTCGCCGCGCCAGTAAGAAAGCCTTACCCAGTTCCCTCTACCACTGCCGTCCACACGAGAATGGTCAGGATTGGCATGTTCCAGCTTGAGCCGATGGAACCGAGGCGCATCGCGACCATGATTGCCGCCCCTCCCCGGCAAGGGGCGTACGACGAATGACGCAGCAGCCTGTCGATGGCGTCTGGCTCCGCCGCGCCGACAACAACGAGCGGTTCGTTGCCTTCGCGTTCGCCGCGGCCGACCTCGTGGTCGAGACCGAGGAGAGCGGCCGGATCACCTATGCGTCCGGAGCATTCCGAACCCGGCTCGGTCGGCCACCGGACGCCTTCCTCGGCCGCGCCATCCAGGACATCGTGGACCCGCTGGACCACGCGATGCTCGAGGCCGCGTTGCTCCTGCTGTCCGAGAAGGGCCGCCTGCTGCCGTTGATGATCCGCCTGGCCGATCCCGGGCGGACCCAACTCGCGCTGGCCGGACTGGTGTTGGCGGCGACCGGCCGTCCTGTCCGTCTCTGCTTGACCTTCGCGGTGCCGCCCACGCCGATCGAGGCTCTGCCGCCGGCATCGCCGCACGCCTTCGCGCGCGCCACGGAGGCACGGCTGCGCGTCGGGGCGCTCGGCGAGATCGGCCTGCTCGAGATCAGGTCGGGCGAGACCGGCTCCGCGTCGGGCGGCGAGATCGGCGTCGCGCTGCAAAGGACGGCGCCTGACGTTCTGACCAGCGAGATCGCGCCCGGTCGGTTCGGATTGCTCGGCGCCTCGGGCGGCCCGGCTGGCCTCGTCGCCATCGCCGCCTCGCTCGAAGCGGCGCTACAGGCCCAAGGTGTCCATGTCGAGATCGCCCCGCATCACTTGCCGTTGGCCGCGGATGGCCTGACGTCGATGCAGGCGGTCCGCGCGTTGCGCCAGGCGCTCACGGTGTTCGCGCGCGGCGGCATGGCCGGGTTGCGCGCGGCGGGCTTCTCGGGTGGGCTCGCCGGCTATCTGAGCCAGGCGGCGTCCCGTGCCGGGGCGCTGCGCCGGGCGATCAAGAGCCGCCGCTTCAACTTGCTGTTCCAGCCGATCGTCTCACTGGCCGACCGACGCCTGCATCATTACGAGGCCTTGCTCCGGCCCAGTCCCCTTCCGGGCTGCCCGTTCGACACGCCGCAGGAGTTCGTGACGCTGGTGGAGGCGCTCGGCCTCGCCGCCGAGCTGGATCTCGCGGTGGCCGGGCTTGCCAGCGACGCAGCGGCTTTCTCCACCGTGCCGATCGCCTTCAATGTCTCCGGGCAATCCCTGCAAAGTGCCGCGTTCCTTGATCGCCTGCTTGCACTACTATCCGCCAGCCCCGCGCTGCGGGCCGGACGGCTGATGGTGGAGATGACGGAGACGGCGGAGGTGGAGGACATAACCGAGGTCGCTCGGGCAGCTAAGGCGCTGCGGGCGATCGGCGTCCCGTTCTGTCTCGACGATTTCGGGGCCGGCGTCGCGGACGTGCGCCTGCTGCGGGCGCTTCCCGCCAGCATGGTCAAGCTGGACGGGTCCTACGTGTCGGGTGTCGCGCATAACGGACGCGAGCGCGGCTTCGTCGCCGGCATGGTCGACATCGCCCGCGCCATGGAAGCCGCCGTCGTGGCCGAGCGGATCGAGACCGAGGCGGAGGCCGACGCGCTGCTGGCGGTGGGCGTCACCTACGGCCAGGGTTGGCTGTTCGGCCGCCCCGGCCCCCTGCCGCTGCCGACCCGGCGGCGCATGTCGGACGGGGCAGCCGGGGCGCCTGCCTGATGCGCCGCGGACGCACCAATATTCTGCTGCGCGGCTTCCGGGCGATGATGCCGCGCGACGAACGGTTCATCGAGCGGTTCTGCGAGCACTCCAAGCTCATCGTGCCGGCGGCCGAGGCGTTCCGCGCCCTGATGTCGGGAGACGATCGCGCCGAGCAGCACGTCGCCGAGATCAGCCGGCTGGAAGAGGCCGCCGACCAGGTCACGCGACAGACCGTGCTGGCCATCCATCGCACCTTCGTGACCCCGTTCGACCGATCGCAGATCCTCGACCTGATTACCGCCCTCGACGACACGATCGACCTGATGAAGGATACCGGGCGGCGCATGATGCGCTACGGCGTCGGTTTCACGCCGGAGATGCAGGGCATGGCCGACTGCATCGTACGCGCCGCCGTCGAGCTGCGCGAAGGGATGCCGCTGCTGGGCGCGATCAATCAGAGCGTCGACCGGCTCAACGCGATGTCGGTGTCGGTGCGCCGCATCGAAGGCGAGGCGGACGAGCTTCTGGATCGCGGTCTGCGTATCCTGTTCGCCAGCGAGAACTCGCCGGGGTACAAGCTCACCGTGGAAAAGGTCTACGACCTCGTCGAGGCGGTGGTCGACCGCTGCGAGGATGTCGTCGACGTGATCGACGGCATCGTCGTCGAGCAGGTCTGAGCGCGCCAAGCAGTGCCCCCTCTCCTCGTCGGCCTGCCCTTGCTGGTGTCGCTGATCGCCGTCGCGCTGCTGTTCGATTTCCTGAACGGCCTGCATGACAGCGCGAACTCGATCGCGACGGTGGTCTCGACCCGCGTGCTGCGGCCGTTCACGGCGGTATTGTGGGCGGCGTTCTTCAATTTCATCGCGTTCACCGTGTTCGGCCTGCACGTCGCGGAGACCATCGGACAGGGCGTGGTCCAGGCCGGGATCATCGATCCCGTCGTGATCTTCGGTGCGCTGGCGGGGGCGATCGTGTGGAACGTGCTGACCTGGTGGCTCGGCATCCCGTCCAGCAGCAGCCATGCGTTGATCGGCGGCCTCGTGGGGGCTGGAATGGCGAAGGCCGGCCCCGGCGCGATCGTCTGGGGGGGCGTCGCGACGATCGGCTCGGCGATCGTGCTGTCACCGCTGACCGGGCTGATCGCCGCGATGCTGCTGGTGCTCGTGGTCTCGTGGCTGGCGGTCCGCGCGACGCCGTTCGCCGTGGACCGTCGGTTCCGCGTGCTCCAATTCATCTCGTCGTCGCTGCTCAGCCTCGCGCATGGCGGCAACGATGCCCAGAAGACAATGGGCATCATCACCGTGCTGCTCGTCTCGCAAGGCCGCATCACGGGCGGGTTCCATGTGCCGCTCTGGGTGGTGCTGAGCTGCCAGGGCGCGATGGCTCTCGGGACGCTCGCGGGCGGCTGGCGCATCGTTCGCACCGTCGGCTCTCGCATCACGCATCTCACGCCGGTTCAGGGTTTCTGCGCCGAGACCGGCGGCGCGGTCGCTCTGTTCGGAGCGACCTGGCTCGGCGTTCCGGTCTCGACCACCCATACGATCACCGGGTCCATCGTCGGCGTCGGCGCGGCCAGACGCGCCTCCGCCGTGCGCTGGGGCGTCGCGCGCAGCATCGTCGTCGCCTGGGGCATCACGCTGCCCGCGTCGGGACTGGTCGCGGCGCTTTGCTATTATCTCGGTGCGGCGGTCCTGCCGTGACACCCGCCCACGCGGTCCACGGGTCCGCTCAAGACGGCACGAGCGGACAGCCGAACAGGCCGGGGGGAGGATAGGCGGTCGGCGTCGGAAGGCTGCCGACCGGCTTGAAGATGTCCCATTTGTGGGTGGCCTCGGCGCTCGGCTTCACTTCCCAGGTGTACATCGTGTGCGGCACGCAGCCGTTGGCCTGAAGTCGCACGTTCTTGTTGTAGAAGTCGTCGAGCGGGGTTTCGCGCATCTTCGCCGCGACCGTGTCGGCATCCAGCGTGCTCGCCGCCTTCACCGATTTCAGCCAATGCGCGGCGGCGGCGTAGGCCGCCGCGTTGTACTCGTTCGGCGGCTTCCCCATCTTGGCCGCGTAGCGTGCCGTCCAGGCGCGCGTCTCCGGCGAGAGATCCCAGTAGAACGAGTTCGTCAAGACGAGGCCCTGACAGACATCCTGCCCGACGGACATCACATCCTGGACGATCATCAGGAGTGTCGCCAGACGCTGGCCGCCCTTGACGATACCGAACTCGGCCGCCTGCTTGATGCAGTTCTGCAGATCGGTGCCGGCATTGGCGAGGCCGATCACCTTGGCGCCCGACGCCTTCGCCTGGATCAGATAGCTCGAGAAGTCCGCGGTGCCGAGCGGGGCGCGCACGCTGCCCAGCACCTTGCCGCCCGCCTCCTTGACGAACTGCTCCGTGTTGGCCTGGAGCGACGCGCCGAACTCGTAATCGGCGGTGATGAAGAACCAGGAGGTTCCGCCGTGTCGGGCGAGTTCCCCGCCGGTCCCCTTGGCAAGCGCGTAGGTGTCGCAGCTGAACTGGAACCCGTAGGGCGAGCATTGCTTGCCGATGAACACGGTCGATGTCGGCGTGCACATGAGGAAGATGCGCTTCTTCTCGCGCGCGATCTGCTGGATCGTCAACGCGGCCGAAGTCGCCGCACCGTCGGCCAGGACGTTGATGCCGCGATCGTCGATCCACTCGCGCGCGATGCTGCCGGCAACGTCCGCCTTGTTCTGGTCATCGGCCTGCAAGACCTCGATCGGCCGCCCGAGCACGGAGCCGCCGAAATCCGCCACGGCCATCTCGACCGCGACCTTGCTGCCGGGACCGCCGACGTCCCGATAAGGGCCGGCGACATCGCTCAGCAGGCCGATGCGTATCGGCTCCGAGGAGGTCTGCGCGCGGATCAGTGCCGGACGCGCGAGCGCGGTGCTCGCGAGCGCGCCAAGCATGAGACGGCGGGTGGTCCTGCTCATGTCCTGCCTTCCAAAGCCGGCCGATTTCCTGGCGCGGTGCTCAAATGCTCAGATCGAGCAGGTTGTAGTCCTTGATGCCGGCCTTGGCCTCGGCATCCCAGCGATAAGTCTCGCCTGCCTCGGCATGCGGCAGGTAGACGAACGGGGCCTCGTCGGGAAACCGGCGCCGCCGTGCGTCGATGGCATACCCGATCATTCGGGCGCGCTCGCGGATGCGCTCCGCGTCGTAGGTTGCCGGCGCGCTGTGCAGTCCGCCGCCCTGAACCCCAAGCACCGACCGGCGACGGTGGAAGCCGAAATTGACCGTCACGCGCCAATCGGGGCTGGTGTTGGCGAAGGAGCCGTGCACCGCCTGGCGGTTGGTGATGGCAACGTCGCCCGGCTTGCAGATGATCGGCACGGCCTCGGGAAACCGCTCGGTTCCCGCCGCGGCTGCCATCGCCTTGATGTCGGCTCGGCCGCGCTTGTGCGAACCGGGGACGACCCAGACGCCGTTGGCGGGCGTGCAGCCGTAGAGCTGCGCCATGAAGTTGAAGCCGTGCGAGCCCTCGTCCCAATCGGGGCTGTCCCAGTGCGTCACGCCGTCCTGATGCCAGGCGACCGAGGCGCCGCGTCCCGGCTCCTTGATGAAAAACGCATCGGTGAACGGCACGAAGTCCTCGCCGTTGATCGCCGCCGCCACCGCGAGGAGTTGCGGGTGGCCGTAGACGCGCAGGGCCGCCTCGGAGAATTGCAGCGATCCGAGGATCAGGTAGACGACCTCCTGCGGTGCGTCGGCCGCCGCGATCGGCTCGAACATCTTGACCGGATGCCGACCGTTGGCGAGGCTGGTGCCGCCGAACGGGTCGCCGAGCGGCTTCGACCAGAACAGCGTCGGCGCGCTGCAATCCGACCCGAGCGCCGGGCGGCCCTTGCCGTCGAGCGGAGAATCCCGCTCGGTCGGCAGGTGATCGAGGATGTCGAACAGGTCCTCCTCGATCTCGGCGAGTTCCTCGGTGCCGAGCACGCCCTCGAAGACGTAGAAGCCACAGCGCCAATAGGCGTCGAGGATCTCCGGGTGCACCTTGCCCTCGGCGGTGAGCCGGATGGGGCCGCGGTTGCCGAGCTCGCATGCGCGCCGCTCGCCCTCTTGCAGATAGGCCCGCATCGCCGCTTCCTCCGGGCCGTAGTCGACCGCGGGCGCTGCCAACGGCTTGCCCATCTCAGCCGCCTCCGTGATGCTTCTTTTCGTATTCCACCAGCTCGCCCATGAAGGGGGCG
>DATIMU010000277.1:0-1803 GCA_035475015.1 Acetobacteraceae bacterium | reverse complement strand
GCGCCGACCAGCGCGCTCACCAGATCGGTGCCGCGCTTGGCTCGCCGCGCGTCGACCGCCGCCTTGAAATACGCATTGAGGCTGTTCTGGCCCGCTTGCAGGGCGGCCTCCTGGTCCGGTGTGCGGACCGGGTTGAAGCTGTGCGCCAGCGTGTCGGACCAGCGCTTGAAATCGGCTTGGTGCGCCGGATCGACGCCGAGCATTTCCGCGATCACGATGGTCGGCAGCGGTGCGGCGTAATCCTCGATGACGTCGAACGCGGGCTTGTCGGCGACCTGGTCGAGCAGCCCGTCGGCGATGGCGCGGACCCGCGGGCGATACGCCTCGATGGAACGCTGGTTGAATGCCTGGCTGACCAGCCCGCGCATCCGCTTGTGATCGGGGTCGTCGAGATGCAGCATCGTCGGCTCGAACGGCGCGTCGCCGCGCACCCGCAGCACCACGCGGGAGAACGCGGTCTCGCGCGACTTGCGCGGGTCCACGGCAAGGCTGCGGTCGCTCGTTACCGTCCGCACGTCCTCGTAGCGCGACAGGAACACCCGGTCGAACTGCCGGTCGCGATGCACCGGCTCCTCCGTGCGCAGCCGGTCGAGCACGGTGTGCGGGTGCTCACGGAAGGTCGGATGCAGCGCGGTCAGCGCCAGGCCGGTCGGCACCTTGTCGTCCGGCTTGCCGGCGTCGGGCATCGCACTCTCCTGTGTCATGTCTTGCCCCGCGCCTTCTCCAGCACCGCGCGGATCGGCGACGGCGTGTTCGGGTCCCACGCTGTGCGCGGCCCGATGGTGATGCCGCCATCGACTACCATGTGCGTGCCGGTGACGAACTCGGCGGCGTCGGAGGCCAGGAACAGGCACGCTTCCGCGATATGGCGCGGCGAGCCGGCCTTGGCCACCGGCTGCGCGTGCGGCGCCATCTGGCCGAGCGTGGCGTTCACCTGCTCGACCGCCTCGCCGGCGATGCCGCTGCTCGCGGTGAAGATGTTGGTGAGGATGTAGCCCGGGCAGATCGCGTTGACCCGGATGCGATGCTGCGCCAATTCCGCCGCCGCCGCCGTGGTGAGGTGAATCACCCCGGCCTTGGCGACCGAATAGGCGATCGGCCCGTAGCCCGCCTGCAGCCCGGCGATCGAGGCGGTGTTGACGATGGCACCACCGCCGCGCTTCCGCATATGCGGCACGGCGTAGCGGATGCCGAGGGCCACCGAGCGCAGCAGCAGCGCCTGGGTGCGGTCCCACGCCTCGCCGCCGATCTCGTCGATGCGCTCGCGCGCGCCGCCGGCGCCGGCGTTGTTGAACACCACGTCGAGCCCGCCATACGCCTCGGCGGCCGCCTGCATGGCGGCCGCGATGGCGCTCTCGTCGGTCACGTCGCAACGTTGGTAACGGACCTGTCCGTTGAACCGGCGCTCGACCTCGGCGCCCTTGTCGTCCTGCACGTCGGCCAGCACCACCCGGGCACCCTCGGCGGCGAACAGCTCGACGGTGGCCAGCCCGATGCCGGAGCAGCCTCCCGTGACCACCGCCACCTTGTCCTTCAACCGATCCAAGTCGATCACCCTTCCCTGCTCCGCCAGCATTGGCGTTGCGCGCACGCTACACGCGCCGGGTGGACGCCGGGAAGGCGAATCGCTCGCCCGATCATGAACGGTCGGAAAGCTGTCGGCGCTACCTCCGGTCGGCCGCGACGCCGTATTGGCAGCCCGCCATGTTGACCACGCCCTGCAGATGGCCGCCGCTGATGTGGCCGGCAAAGGACGCCGTGCCGTCGACGCTCTGCGTTTGGAACGAGCCGTCCGGCGCGACC